>PHEG01000145.1:1630-7069 GCA_002842835.1 Alphaproteobacteria bacterium HGW-Alphaproteobacteria-2
GGGCAGGCAGAGGCGAACGCTTGGCTGAGGCTGCCGCTGCGCGAGAAGATCGGCTTCAAGGATGTGGAGTGGCAGGCCGCAGGCATGGTGCTCGGCGCGGTCTCCGAGACGCTGCTCCAGGGGCGGCGACTGACGGCTGATCGGCTCGATCTGCGTGCCGATCCAGAGGGCATCTCCATCGGTGGCGCGGCGCTCGTCGGGCAGGCTCGCTTCGATGGGACCTGGGAGCAGCGATTCGGTCCCGAACATGCCGGGCAGAGCCAGGTGAGCGGCCAGGTGGCGCTCACACGCGGCTTTCTCGACGAGTTCGGCATCGCGCTCCCGGCGGACATGGTCTCTGGCGAGGGTCGCGCCCGGCTCGACATAGCGCTTCGGCTCGGCGAGCGTCCGGCCTTCCGTCTCGCCTCCGACCTCAACGGGCTGCGCCTCGCGCTCGGCGGGCTCGGCTGGCTGAAGCGAGCCGACGTGCTGGGGCGGCTGGAGGTGCGCGGCCGTCTGGGCCGCCCGGCAGAGATCGAGACTCTGGCGCTCGAGGCGGCAGGTCTCTCGCTTCTGGGCACCGTGGTGCTCGACGGCGCGGGTGCGTTCGAGCGGCTGCAACTTGCGCATCTGCGCCTGGAGGATTGGCTCGACGTGGCGGTGGATGTGGTCGGGCAGGGTCCCGGCAAGCCGCCGCGGCTGGATCTGCGTGGCGGCACGCTCGATATGCGGCGCGCACGCTTCGGCGATGGCGGCGGCACGGGCGGGGCAGGCGGTGGTCCGGCACCGCCCATCGCCGTGGCGCTCGACCGGCTGGTGCTGACCCGCACGGTGGCACTGACCTCGGTCAGCGGGGAGCTGTCGCAGGAAGCCGGGCTCACGGGCTTGCTGACGGGGCGGCTCAACGGTGGACCGCCCGTCGATCTTGCCCTCGAACCCGCCGAGCATGGCACCCAGGCCACACTCACCGGTGCCGATGCGGGCGCGGCGCTGGCCGCCGCCGGGCTTCTGCGCACCGCCGAGGGCGGGAGCCTGAAGCTTGCGCTCGTGCCGCTGCCCGAGCCGAAGACCTATGACGCGGTGCTTGGTGTCACCGACATGCGGGTGCGCGATGCGCCGCTGCTTGCCGAGCTTCTCTCGGCGGTCAGCGTGGTGGGACTGATCGAGCAGATGGCAGGGGGCGGCATCGTCTTTTCCGAGGTGCGGGCACAGATGCGCCTCACCCCCGAGGCGCTGGAGTTGCGCCGTGCATCGGCCACCGGCCCCTCGATGGGCCTGTCTGCAAAGGGCTGGGTCGATCTTGCCGACGGCCGGATGGACATCGAGGGCGTGGTCACGCCGGTCTACATGCTCAACGGCATGCTCGAGCAGACCGGGCTCTTCGGCAGCCTCTTCGGGCGGCGGCGGGGCGAGGGCATCTTCGGCTTCAACTACCGCATGAGGGGCGATGCCGGGGCACCGCAGGTCTCTGTGAACCCTCTCTCGGTGCTTGCGCCAGGCATCCTGCGCGAGATATTCCGCACCGACACTTCGGCCCCTCCGGGCCAGTGACTGGTGGCCGAGGGTGACCGCATCGTTGATGCCCATGTGCGCGACATCGGCCGCTGGCTTGGCCCGGGCGACCGGCTGGTGCTCAACGACACGAAGGTTATCCCGGCGCGGCTCTCCGGCGTGCGCCGACGCGGAGGCGCCGAGGCGCGCGTCGAGGTCACGCTGATGGAGCCGGGCGCCGGGGGGCGCTGGCAGGTTCTGGCGCGGCCGCTGAAGAAGCTGCGGCCGGGCGATTTGCTGGCCTTCGGCGCCGGACTGTCGGCAGAGGTGGCAGCGCGCGGCGAGGATCGCGCCGAGATCGTCTTCGATCGTTCCGGGGCCGATTTCGATGCCGCCCTCGCAGAGGCGGGCAGCATGCCGCTGCCGCCCTACATCGCCCAGCATCGCGCACCGGACGCGCTGGACCGCGAGGATTACCAGAGCGTGTTCGCCCGCCGCCCGGGCGCAGTCGCCGCGCCCACCGCCTCGCTGCATTTCGACGAGGCCCTGCTGGCCGCGCTGGCCGCGCAGGGCGTGGCCTTCAGCCATGTGACGCTGCACATCGGCGCGGGAACCTTCCTGCCGGTCAAGACCGACGACATCGCCGCACACCGCATGCACGCCGAATGGGGCGAGGTGAGCGAGCAGGCCGCCGCCGAGATTACCGCCACCCGTGCCGCGGGCGGGCGGGTCATCGCGGTCGGCACCACGGCGCTGCGCCTGATCGAGAGCGCTGCCGACGAAGGCGGGCGCGTGCGCCCGTGGCGGGGGAAAACCGACATCTTCATCCGTCCCGGCTACCGCTTCCGCGTCACCGACGCGCTGATGACCAATTTCCACCTGCCGCGCTCGACGCTGATGATGCTCGTCTCCGCGCTGATGGGCCTCGATCGCATCCGCGCGATCTATGCCCATGCCGTGGCGGCGGAATACCGCTTCTTTTCCTACGGCGATGCCTCGCTGCTGATCCCCGGACCGGGGCCGCGGGATGCCGGGAACGCCTGAAGCGTCGCTGCGGGGCTTCCCCGGCTCGGCGGAAGCTGCTAGCGGCGGGACAAAGACAGGGGCGTTTGACGATGCTGGAGGTTCTGCGCGGTTCCTGGGCGCTGCTGCTGGGCATGCTGCTCCTGATGCTGGGCAACGGCCTGCAGAGCACGCTCCTGGGCGTGCGCGGCGCCATCGAAGGCTTCTCCGCGCTGGAGATGTCGGTCGTGATGTCGGCCTATTTCGCGGGCTTCCTCGGTGGCTCGCGCCTTGCGCCCGAACTGATCCGGCGGGTGGGGCATGTGCGGGTCTTCGCGGCCCTCGGCTCGCTCATCTCTGCCACGCTGATCCTCTATGCCGCGGTGCTCGACCCCTGGGCCTGGGCCGGTTTCCGGGTGATTGTCGGCTTCTGCTTCTCGGGGGTCTATGTCACCGCCGAGTCGTGGCTCAACAATTCCGCCAGCAACGAGAACCGCGGCAAGGCGCTCTCGCTATACATGGTGGTGCAGATGGCCGGGATCGTGGCGGCGCAGGGTCTGCTGAACCTGGGCGACGCGGCAGGCTATACGCTCTTCGTCATTGCCTCGGTGCTGGTCTCGGTGGCCTTCACGCCGATCCTCCTGTCGGTGACGCCCGCGCCCGTCTTCGAGGCGACGAAGCCCATGTCACTGCGCACGCTGGTGCGCGCCTCTCCGCTGGGTGCGGTGGGCATGCTGCTCTCGGGCGGGATCTTTGCCGCGATGTTCGGCATGTCGGCGGTCTATGGCACGCAGGCCGGGCTCTCGGTGCCGCAGATCTCGGCCTTCGTCTCGGCCATCTTCGCGGGCGGTCTGGTGTGCCAGTATCCCATCGGCTGGCTGTCGGACCGGACGGATCGCCGCCGCCTGATCGCCGCGCTGGCGGGAGGGGCGGGCCTGGCCATGCTGCTGCCGCTTCTCGCGCCGCCATCCTTCCCCGCGCTGCTGGCGCTGGCGTTCGTGCTGGGCGGGGCGACGAACCCGCTCTATGCGTTGCTGATGGCGCACACCAACGACTTCCTCGCGCGCGAGGACATGGCCTCGGCCTCGGGCGGCATGATCTTCCTCAACGGGGTGGGCGCGGTGACCGGGCCGCTGGTGCTCGGCTGGGCGATGGACCGCATGGGCCCGGATGCCTTCTTCGGGTATGTCGCGCTGATGCTGGTGGCCACCGGCGGATATGCTCTCTGGCGGATGACCCGACGCGCCAGGGTGGCGCTATCCGATCAGGGCACCTACGCGCCGGTGCTGCCCACTGTCTCGCCGGTGGCGGTGGAGCTGACGCAGGAGATCGCCGCCGAACGGGCCCAAGAGGGGGACAGTCCGGGCCAAACGGCACAGGCTGTGGACAAAGCCGAAAAAAGCTAGCGCTAACATTGGCTTGTCAAGACGTGAATAATTTGTAACGCTGTCTTGATGGAGGCGCCGACAGGAGGTCGTCATGACCACGCCGGAAGAGGTTCTGTCATTCTGGATCGACGAGGTCGGGCCCGGGCGCTGGTATCGCGCCGATCCCGCGCTCGATGCCCGGGTGCGCGAGCGTTTTGGCGCGCTCTGGGAGACGGCGGCCAGCGGCGGCATCGGGCACTGGCTTTGTAATCCGCAGTCCGCCCTGGCGCTGGTGATCGTGCTCGACCAGTTCCCGCGCAACATCTTCCGCGGCGAGGCGCGCGCCTTCGCCACCGACTCCGCGGCGCGGGCGGCGGCGAAGCGGGCGGTGGTGCTCGGCTGGGACATGCGCGTGGCCGAGCCCGAGCGGCAGTTCTTCTACCTGCCGCTGATGCATTCGGAATGTCTCTGCGATCAGGACCGGGGGGTGCGGCTCTTTCTCACCCGGATGCCGCTCTCGGGTGAGGACAACCTCGCCCATGCGCGGGCGCACCGTGCCGAGATCCGCCGCTTCGGCCGCTTCCCCCACCGCAACCTGGCGCTGGGGCGAACCGAAACAGACGCCGAGCGCGCGTATCTCGCCACGGGCGGCTACGGGCGCACGCTGCGCGAGATGGAGGCGGCGCGGCTGTCTGCCTGAGGGCCGATCAGCCAGAGTGGCCGGGCAGCAGCGGGATCAGCACCGAGACGACCAGGAAGGCGAGCGAGAGCCACGCCCACCACTGGGCCTTCTCGATCAGTTGCTCGCGCATCGCCGTCACGATGAGCCGCAGGGCGATGGATTTCTCGGGCCGCTTCTCGGGGGGCATCATGATCCACACCTCGGTATCGTCCACGCGCCGACGGCGGGCATAGGCGGTGGCATAGATCGCCATGGCCGCCGACAGCACCAGAAGCCCCAGAGCGCCGAAGCGGAAGCTGAGCGCCAGGTCATGGGCGCTGCCCATCATCACCATGAGGATGGCTAGGCCGGAAAACCCCGAGGCGCGCAGGACCGACAGCCTGGCGAGACGGTCGATTTCCTCCATCGTACTGCACCCGTGACGTACTCTCCTGGAAGCCTAGCATGGCGCAGGGACGAGTCCACGCTCACGCTCACGTCATCGAGACGAAAAGCGCGAAGATCACGATGAAGAGCGGCGGGACGCCGAGGAAGGCATCGCCGAAGAGCAGGAGCTTGAGGAAGAAGAACAGGAAGGCGGCGTAGAGCGTGACCGCGAAGGGCAGCAGAAAGCCCGGCGTGATCGGTGCGACAAGCGCGGTCAGCGGGTCGGTGATGCGGCGCAGCACCACGAAGAAGGCGATGTCGCGGTCCACGCCGATGAAGAATTCGAGGACGCCGCGGGAGAACAGCAGCGCCGCCAGCGCCGTCAGCGCATAGGTGCCGCCGAGGTAGATCGCCACGATCTGGGGCGCGCCGCCGATCAGGAAGGTCACCACCGCCAGCGCGTAGGTCAGCCCGACGATGAGAAGGCCGCGGATCACGGGAGACTGCATTCTGATATCCCTGCATGGAACGCGGGGCCCGAAGGCCCCGCGC
>PHEG01000146.1 GCA_002842835.1 Alphaproteobacteria bacterium HGW-Alphaproteobacteria-2
TTCGCGCCGGTCATCTGGCACCAGGGCAGGAACGCGAAGGCGGCGACGGCGATGCCCATCTCCGTCATCTCGAAATCGCCGGGCAGCGGCTTCCAGAAAACGGCGCTGATCACCGAGGTTGTATTCATGGCCACCACCGCCAGCAGCACGCCGCCGCCCAGCAGCGCCCAGGCCGTGATGGTCCGGCGGGCGAGGCGCGTTATGCGCCCCGCCCCCGTCTCGTGATGCCGACCGTTCACGAGCCGTCGGCGTGCTTCGCCACCGCAGCGCGGGCGGCCTCGACCAGTGCCGCGCCATCGATGCCCTTGGATGTCACGTCAGCCACCCAGCGGTCCACCACCGGGACGAGCGCATCGGCGAAGGCCTGCGTCTCTGCCTCGGTGAGCTGGATGTGCTCGTTGCCTGCCTTCACCGCCACACCGATGCCGCCGTCGTCGTTGGCGCGCCAGATGCGGCCCACCTCGGCCCACCACTCGGGGCCGGAGGCATCGCGGAAGGCCTTCTTGATGTCGTCGGGCAGGCCTTCCCAGCGGGCCTTGTTCATCGACACCTGGAAGGTGGTTGTGCCGAAGCGCCATTCGTTCGCGCCCTCGATCTGATACTGGGTCTGGTCCTGTATCTTCAGCGGAGGGATGATCTCCCACGGGATCAGCGCGCCATCGACGACACCCTTCTGCAGTGCCGGCGGCAGTTCCGGAACCGGCATCGAGGCGGGCGACGATCCCAGCGCCTCGATCACCCAGGCGCCGGTGCGCGTGGGCGTGCGCAGCGTGGTGCCGGCAAGGTCGGCGGGGCTGCGCACCAGCTTGTCGCGCATGTGCAGCGCCTGCCCGGCATGGACATGCAGGAACATCGGCTCGACGCCCGCGTAGTCACCAGAAATCGTGCCGTCCTGGTAGAGGTCGTAGAGCGCAAGGTTCGCCGCCACCGGGTCGTTGGTGTAGACCGTCGGCAACTCGAACACCTCGGTACGCGGGAAGAGGCCCGGCGTGTAGCCGTTCACCGTCCAGACGATGTCCACCACGCCGTCGCGCACCTGGTTGATCAGTTCGGGCGGGCGGCCGCCCAGCGTCATGGCAGGGTAGATCTCGATCTTCACCCGACCGCCCGAGTTTGCCTCGACGGCGCGCGCCCAAGGCTCCAGCATCTTGGTCTGTGCCGGGGCCTGCGCGGGCAGCAGGTGGTGCAGCTTGAAGGTGAACTCCTGCGCCAGCGCGGCAGTGCCGCCGCCCAGTGTCAACACGCAGGCTGCCAATGCTGCCCGCCATCCTCTCGTCATCGTCATGGTCTTCCTCCCTTGTTCGGCCCTGTCATGCGTGGCCAGTTCGCCTTGTGCCTGCCGATCCGGTGGCAGGCCCTCACGTTTCTCCCGCCGGTGCCACCAGGGCAAGCCCGGGCACCCGCCGGATGAGCCGCCGGTCCTCGCGCAGCACATATTCCAGATTGCGCCGCGCGAGGCGCGCGTGTTCGCGCGCGATGGCCTCCGCCCGGGCGCCCTCGCGCGCCGCGATCGCGTCGAAGAGCGCGCGGTGCTGCGCCTGCGCCCCGATCAGCGACCGGCGGAAGGCGGGCACGTCGTTCTGCGCGCGCAGAAATGCGTTGGCCGAGGCGAGCGGCAGCCGAGCCACGCGCGCCACCTCGCGGCGGATCGTTTCGCTGCCGCAGAGACCGGCGAGGATCGCATGAAATTCCGCGTTGAGCGCCACGTAGCCGTCAAAATCCATATCCTCGGTGCCTGGCCCAAACAGTCTGTCGAGCGCGTCGAGAATCTCGGCGAAGCGTGCCATCTCGCCCGGCTCGGCTCGCCGGGCACAAGATCGCCATTGAGAATGAGCCCACGCAGTTCCATCAGCGCTTGCGCCGCCAATCCGCCCTGCGCCCGCGTCTGTGCCATGCGGCGGTCCCCCCGGCTTCCTCTCCTATGTGTATACAGCGCGGCCCGTCGCCGTCACCCGAAAATGCGCCCCCGAGTCCGCGCATGCGATGGACAGCCCCGGCCTGGAATTGCTATGTTGGCCCTCGTTTTCGGGAAGCGGGCCGGGAGAAAGCCGTGGCAGACGCAGAATACAAGGTCGTTCCGGCACCGCGCCGAGCGGGCAAGGTGCGCGGCGTGCGCGGAACCGAAGCGCGGTTCGCTCATACGCTGGCCGAGTTTCTGAACGAAATGGCTGCCGATGGCTGGGAGTTCCTGCGCAGCGAGCGGTTGGCGGTGGAAGAGCGCAGCGGCCTCTTCTCGCGTCGCACCGAAGAGCAGACGGTGCTGATCTTCCGCCGCGATGCCGCGCCCGCCGGGGTTGCGCAGCCCGCACCCGCCCTCGCCGGTGCGGGCGGTCGGGTGGAAGCCGCCATCCCCTTCGGCGCCGCGGCTCGTCGCGGCGCGCCCGAGCGCAAGGTGCCGCCGCTCTCCGCGGTGCCGACCGGTCCGCGCGACGAGCGCCCGGGCGACTAGCCTTTGCCCAGCCGCGCGACCTGCGCCGCGAAATCCGCGCCGCGCGCCTCGAAATCCGGATACTGGTCGAAGCTCGCCGCCGCGGGGGCGAGCAGCACGGTGTCGCCCGGCTCGGCCTCGGCCGCCGCGCGGGCGACAGCCTCCGCCATCGTTTCGCAGATCTCGTGGGGCACGCCTCCCAGTTGCAGCGCGAATGCCCGCGCCGAGTGGCCGATGAGATAGGCCTTCGCCACCTGGCCCAGATGCGGCGCCAGCCCCGCGATTCCGCCCTCCTTGCCCAGCCCGCCCGCAATCCAGCGGATGCGCGGGAAGGCCGCGAGCGCCTGCGCCGCGCTTTCGGCATTTGTGGCTTTCGAGTCGTTCACGAAGCGCACCCCGCCGATCTCGGCCACGAGCTGGCTGCGGTGCGGCAGCCCTGTGAAGCTGGAAAAGGCCGCCTCGATCTCCTTCGGCCCCAATCCCAGACTGCGCGCCACCGCCCAGGCGGCACATGCGTTCTGGTGGTTGTGCGCGCCGGGCAGCCCGGGCATCGCGCGCAGATCGCAGGCCGCCACCTGCCGACCCTTGCGCCATTCCGCCAGGAACCCCTTGCGCGCGAAGACCGACCAGCCGGGGCCGGACAGCTTCTCGCCGCGCGAGATGCGGATGAGGCGCAGGTCTTCGGCCGCCTCGGCCATCTGGTTCGCCAGATACCGCCCCTCGTCCTCGTCCACGCCGATCACCGCACGGTCCGGTCCGCCTTCCGCGAAGAGCCGCCGCTTTGCGGCGAAATAACCGCCCTGGCCTGCGTGTCGGCCAAGGTGATCGGGGCTGAGGTTGAGGAAGACGGCGATATCTGGGGTCAGTGAGCGCGCCAGATCGGTCTGGTAGGACGACAGTTCCAGCACGATCACTGCCCCGTCCTGTGGCGGGTCGAGGTCGAAGACGCCACGCCCTATGTTGCCGCCAAGCTGCGCGCGCCGCCCGGCGGATGTCAGCACATGGTGGATCAGCGCGGAGGTTGTTGACTTGCCGTTCGAGCCGGTTACCGCCACGACCTTCGGCGGCTGCTCGAAGGCTCCCCAGTCGGTGGTGCCGAGGCTGCGGAAGAAGAGCCCGATGTCGTTGTCTACCGGCACGCCATGCGCCCAGGCGGCGCGCACGGCGGGGTGCGGCGCGGGGTAGAGATGCGGGATGCCGGGCGAGAGCATCAGCGCCGTTACCCCCTCCAGCACCCCGCCGCGCGCCGGATCGGCCAGCGCGAAGCCCTCCGCCGCGGCCCGCTCGCGTGCCTCGGCGCCGTCGTCCCAGACCAGCGGTTCGGCCCCGCCTGCAGCCAGCGCCCGCGCCGTCGAAAGTCCCGAGCGCCCGAGCCCCAGAACCGCCACGCGCCGCCCCTCGAAGCCTCTTGCCGGTATCATGTCCGCGCCTCCACCCTGCGGCGCGGAGAGTGCCGCGCGGCGCAGGCTCGCGCAAGCCGGTGACAGCCTGCGGCCCTTGTGACAGGGTTCGGCGGGAGGGCCCGGCACGATGCGCACCAGCGAGACCCACCCACTCTACATTGACGCACTGGAAGTGGCTAACGGCCGACTCGGACTCACGATCTGCCCCGGCAAGGCCGGCGATAGCCTCTACGGGCCGGGCTGGGCGCGCGACCTTGCCATGGATATCGCCGCGATCCGGGCCTGGGGGCCTGCGCATGTGCTGACACTGGTGGAGACTGACGAGATGGCACGGCTCGGTGTGCCGCATCTGCCCGATGCGATGCGCGCGGAATCCTTCGCCTGGCACCATCTGCCGATCCGCGACCTCGCCGCGCTCGACGGTGCAGGCGACGCCGCATGGGCGCGGCTCTCGCCCCGGCTGCATGCGGCCCTGGAGCGCGGCCAGAGGGTGCTGGTGCATTGCCGGGGCGGGGTGGGCCGCGCGGGCAGCATCGCCGCGCTCCTGCTGATCGAGCGGGGCATGGGGCGCGGAGGCGGCCATCGCCCGGGTGCGCGCGGCGCACCCCAACGCTGTCGAGACCCGCGCGCAGGAGCGCTTTCTTGCCGCGCGCGGCGCCTGGACGCAGGCTCCGCGCGCCCGTGCCATCCATGCCGCCCTTCTCGGCGGGGCCATGGGCGACAGCCTCGGCGCCGAGATCGAGTTCCTGCCGCTCGAGACGATCCGCCGCCGCTTCCCGGACGGCCCGGCCGACCTGCCGCCGCACCAGGGCCTGCGCGGCGCGATCACCGACGACACCCAGATGACGCTCTTCACGGCCGAGGGGCTGATCCGGGCCGCGGAGCGGGGCAGCGACCCGGCCATCGAGGTGCACCGCGCGCTGTGGCGCTGGCACGGCACGCAGCGGCGGGGCGGGACGATGCCTGCGGATTTGCCGGAAATTGAAGAGGCGGGACTCGCCGCCGACCCGCGCCTCAACGTGGCCCGCGCGCCCGGCACTACCTGCCTCTCGGCGCTCTCCCGCAGCGTGCCGCCGGGAATTGCGGAGTACAACGATTCGAAGGGTTACGGCACGATCATGCGCGTGGCGCCGGTGGCCTTCGCGGTCCCGCGCGAACAGGTGCGCGGGCTGGCGCTCGCCACCTCTGCGCTGACCCACGGCCACCCGACGGGGCAATGGGCTGCGGCCGCCTGGGCGGAGATCCTCACCGATGTGCGCGCAGGCGCAGGGCCGGAAGAGGCCGCGCGGGCCGTGCTGGCATCGCTTGCCACGGAACCGGGAGCGGGCGAGCCGCGCGTGGCGCTCGAGGCGGCGCTTGCCACCCCCGCGCGACGGGCGGCCCGAGACGGTGGAAACTCTTGGCGGCGGCTGGGTGGCTTAGGAGGCGCTGGCGATCGCGCTCCATGCAGCGCTCTGCGCGCACGGCATCGAGGACGGGCTGCGCATCGCCGTCACCCATTCCGGCGACAGCGACAGCACCGGGGCGATCGCGGGCAACATGCTGGGGCTTCTCTACCCGGAGCAGACCCGGGCTCACCCCTGGGCGCAGACGGTGGAATGCGCCGATCTGATCGCCACCGCAGCCCGAGGCCTCGCCGCGCTCAGCGCACCTTGAGCGTGGCGAGCCCCACCAGCGCGAGGATCAGCGCGATGATCCAGAAGCGCACGACGATCTGGCTCTCGGCCCAGCCCTTCTTCTCGAAATGGTGGTGGATGGGCGCCATCAGGAAGACCCGCTTGCCGGTCATCTTGAAATAGGCGACCTGGATGATGACCGAGAGCGCCTCGACCACGAAGAGCCCGCCGATGATCGCCAGCACGATCTCGTGCTTGGTGGCCACCGCGATGGCCCCGAGAGCACCACCGAGAGCGAGGCTGCCGGTGTCGCCCATAAACACCGCGGCGGGCGGCGCGTTATACCAAAGGAATCCGAGCCCGCCGCCGATCAGCCCGGCGGCGAAGATCAGCAACTCGCCCGTGCCGGGCACGTAATGCACGTCGAGGTATTCGGTGAAGTCCACCCGCCCCACCGCA
>PHEG01000147.1 GCA_002842835.1 Alphaproteobacteria bacterium HGW-Alphaproteobacteria-2
CGAGGGCGAGCACATCCTCTGGCAGGGGCGGCCGGGCTGGTGGGCGCTCTCGAAACACGCGCTGAGCCTCTGGTGGGTGGCGGGGTATTTCCTGCTGCTTGCCGCCTGGCGCTTCGGAGTGCTGGCCGATCAGGTGAGCCTTGCAACCGCCTTCGCCGCCTCGCTGCCGCTGGTGATCCTTGGCGCGGTCGTCTGCGCGCTGTTGATGATCACCGCCTTCGTGCAGGCGCGCGCCACCGTCTACACGGTGACCAACCGGCGCGTGGCGATGCGCATCGGTGCCGCGCTGACGGTGACGCTGAACCTGCCCTACACTCAGATCGGGCGTGCCTCGCTCGACCTGCGGCGTGACCGGACGGGGACAATCGCCTTCGAGACGCTGGGCGAGACGCGGCTCTCATATCTCGTCTGTTGGCCGCATGTGCGGCCCTGGCACATGCGCCGCACCGAGCCTGCGCTGCGCTGCATCCCCGAGGCTGAGAAAGTGGCGGCGCTGATCGCCGAGGTGGCGGAGGCGCGGATTTCGCAGCCGCAGATAGCGCGGCGGCCTGCGGCTGCCGCCGCCGTGGCCGCGGAATAGGGGAGGGGGTGATGACCGCACGGGCAGAGCACAGACCGGAGCGCGAAAAAATTCCCCGCGCGCTGTTGCGGGCGATGTTCGGGCTGGCACTGGCGTGCCTTGCCCTCGTCCGGTGCTGGCCGAGCGGGTGATCTTCCTCTCGGGCGACATGGCCGGCTCGGCGCGTGTGCTCGACGCCACCGGCAGCCTGATCGCCGATCTGCCGCCCGAGAAGGGGGGGTTCATCTCGGGCGTCTACCGTGTGCTGCTGCGCGAGCGCACCAAGCACCGCGTGGCGCTGGAGGGGCCGGTCATCCTGCGCCGCACCGAGAACGGGCGGGTCGCCGTCTTCGACCCAAGCACCGGATGGAGCGCCGACCTGATGGGATTCGGTGCGGATAACGCCAGAGCCTTCGCCAGGCTGCTGGACTGACAGAGGACCAGGGAGGGAACACCATGGGACTGTTCACGCGGGAGATCGAAAGGGCGCCCTGCACCATCGAGGTAAGCCACTGCTTCGACAGCCTGCACGCGCATCTGCGCTTCGACAACGGCGCCGTGGTGCACCCCGGCGACGAGGTCACCGTCGAGGGCCCCGAGATCATGGCGCCCTATGGCGAGGTCGTCACCGAGCAGCGCGAGGCAATCATCCTGCGCGCCAGTGCGGCGGAACGGCTCTGGACCCGGTTGACCGGCGATTTCGAGGTCATGGAGCTCTGCGAATTTTCCTTCTCCGACGAGGTGACGCTATGACCCTCCATTCCGCAGATGCCGCCACCGCAGAGGAGGCGCTGGCGCGCCAGGAAGCGCTCGACAGCGACAGCGCCACGCAGGTGGCGATGCAGAACACGCTGCTGACGCCGCGCTTCTACACCACCGATTTCGACGAGCTCGACGCCATCGACGTCACCCCGGTGCGCGCCGAATGGGACCCGCTGATCGCCGAGATGCAGGCCGACCCCAACCGCGGCCATTTCAAGAAGAACGAGGACTGGGACCATGTCGACTGGGACGGCATGGACCCGGACCTGCGCAAGGAGTTCATCGATTTCCTGATCTCGTCGTGCACCGCCGAATTCTCGGGCTGCGTGCTCTACAAGGAGATGAAGCGGCGTGGCTCGAACAAGGACATCACGCAGCTCTTCCAGCTCATGGCGCGCGACGAGGCGCGGCATGCGGGCTTCATCAACGACGCGCTGCGCGAGGCGGGGGTGGCGGTGAACCTGGGCTTCCTGACGCAGAAGAAGAAATACACCTACTTCCGGCCCAAGTTCATCTACTACGCCACCTACCTGAGCGAGAAGATCGGCTACGCGCGCTACATCACCATATTCCGGCATCTGGAGCGCCACCCCGAGCACCGTTTCCACCCGATCTTCAAGTGGTTCCGCGAGTGGTGCAACGACGAGTTCCGCCATGGCGAGGCCTTCGCGCTGCTGATGCGGACCGACCCGAAGCTGACATCGGGCGTCAATGTGCTGTGGATCAAGTTCTTCCTGACCGCGGTCTATGCCACGATGTATGTGCGCGATCATCAGCGCCCGGCCTTCCATGCGGCGCTGGGGGTGGACCCGGACTGGTATGCGCAAGCGGTCTACACCAAGACATCGGAGCTGTCGAAGCAGGTATTCCCCATCACGCTCGACATCGATCACCCGCGCTGGGAGACGGGCCTGAAGCGGCTGCAACGCGCCAATGCCGATCTGGCGCGCGCGAAGCAGCAGCAGGGGCTCGGGGCACGGGTGGCGCGGCTCACGGCGAGCCTGCGCGCGGCTTCGGCCTTCATCGGATTGCTCACCATCCCTTCCAACCGCCACAGGCTGCCCGCCACCACGCGGCTGGAGCCGGTCTATTGAGAGTGCTGCGGCGATACCTGCGCCAGGCAAGGAGGTGCGACTGATGTCCGGTCCCGCCATCGCCGCTCTGGCCGCGCTCTTTCTGTGGTGGTTTTCCACCGGTGCGATCCTGGTGGTCGTCCGGCGGGCGGACCGCAGCGGCGCTGCGGCGCGGCGCATGGCGGTGCTTGCGGCGCTGCCGGTACTTCTGGCGGGCATCTGGGGCCATGGCGCGACGCTGGACACGCTTACCCCCGCCACCGCCTATGGTGCGTTCCTCTCGACACTCGCCATCTGGGGCTGGATCGAACTGGCTTTCCTCACCGGGCTGATCACCGGGCCGAACCTGCGGCCCTGTCCGCGCGGCCTGCCGGAATGGGAGCGTTTCCTGCGCGCCTGGGGCACGATCGCCTATCACGAGATGCTGCTCGCCGCGGTGCTGGCAGCGATGCTGATCAATGGCTGGGCGGCCGAGAATCCGGTCGGCGTGTGGTCCTATACGGTGCTTTTCGCGGCACGCGTCTCGGCCAAGCTCAACCTCTTCTTCGGTGTGCCGCGGGTGAATACCGAGTTCCTGCCCGCTCCGCTCTCCCATCTGCCGAGCCATTTCCGCGCCGCGCGCTTCAACTGGCTCTTCCCGGTCTCGGTAACCCTGCTCAGCCTCGCCACCGCCTGCTGGCTGGAGCGGCTCTGGGCCGCCGACACCGCGGGTGCGGCCATCGGCCATGCGCTGCTCGCCGCGATAACCGCGCTCGCACTTCTCGAACACTGGCTGATGGTGCTGCCATTGCCGGATGCGAAACTCTGGCGCTGGATGCTGCCCGCGCCCAACCCCAGCCAGGAAACGGCCCGGACGGAGGAGCCCCATGGATTTTGACACGCTGTTTGCCGCGCAACTCGATACGCTGAAGCAGGAGGGCAACTACCGCATCTTCGCCGAGTTGGAGCGCCAGTGCGGGGCCTTTCCGCGCGCCCGCTGCCACGATGCGGAAGCACCCGACCAGGTGACTGTCTGGTGTTCGAACGACTATCTCGGCATGGGCCAGCATCCCGATGTCGTGGCCGCCATGCAGAAGGCGGTGGCCGACTATGGCTGCGGGGCCGGGGGCACACGCAACATCTCGGGCAACCAGCACGAGCATCTGTTGCTGGAGCGCGAACTGGCCGACCTGCACGGCAAGGAGGCGGCGCTGCTGTTCACCTCGGGCTATGTCTCGAACTGGGCGTCGCTCTCGACGCTGGGCGCACGGCTGCCGAACGCGGTGATCCTGTCGGATGCGCTGAACCATGCCAGCATGATCGAAGGCATGCGCCATTCGCGCGCGCAGAAGGTCGTCTGGCGGCACAACGACCCCGACGATCTCGACCGCAGGCTGGCAGCATTGCCGCCGGAGGCGACGAAGATCGTCGCCTTCGAGTCGGTCTATTCGATGGATGGCGACATCTGCCCGATGACCGAGATTGTCGAGGTGGCCGAGAAGCACGGTGCGATGACCTATCTCGACGAGGTTCATGCCGTGGGGCTCTATGGCCCGCGCGGGGGCGGTATCTCGGAACAGGAGGGGCTGGCGGATCGTATCACGCTCATCGAAGGCACGCTGGGCAAGGCCTTCGGCGTGGTGGGGGGCTACATCACCGGCTCGGCCGCGCTGTGCGATTTCATCCGTTCGTTCGCCAGCGGCTTCATCTTCACGACCGCGTTGCCGCCTGCCGTCGCGGCCGCTGCACGAACATCGATTGCCCATCTGAAGACCAGCCAGGCCGAGCGCGCGCGCCAGCGCCGCCAGGTCAGGCGGCTGCGCGAGGGGCTGACGCGTGCAGGCATCCCCCATCTCGACAATCCGAGTCACATAATCCCGGTGATGATCAAGGATCCGGTGAAGTGCCGCATGATCGCCGACATCCTGATGCGCGACTGGGGCATCTATGTGCAGCCGATCAACTACCCCACGGTGCCCAAGGGCACCGAGCGGCTGCGCTTCACCCCCGGGCCGCTTCATTCCGACGACGACATCGACCGGCTGATCGAGGCCCTTTCCGCCTTGTGGAGCCATTGCGCACTCGCCCGCGCCGTGGCCTGAGCCCTGCTGGACAGCGCCGGGGCTATCCCCTATCCCGGCGCGCATGGCCGAGAAACAGAACCCCAACTACAAGGTCGTGGCCGAGAACCGGCGCGCAAGGCACGACTACGCCATCGAGGAAGACCTCGAATGCGGCATCATGCTGGAGGGCTCGGAGGTCAAGTCG
>PHEG01000148.1 GCA_002842835.1 Alphaproteobacteria bacterium HGW-Alphaproteobacteria-2
GCAGGGGGCGCAGCCGATGGACGGATAGCCCCTCGCCACCAGCGGATGCCGGGGCAGGTTGTTGTTCTCCATGTAGGCGCGCACGTCCTCGCGCGCCCAATGTGCCAGCGGATTGACCTTGATGCGCCGCCCGCCCTCGTCCTCGAAGAAGTCGAGCATGGCGCGCCCCCCTCCCTGAAAGCGCTTGCGCCCGGTGATCCAGGCGTCGAAGCCTTCCAGCGCCTCGGCCAGCGGCCGCGTCTTGCGCAACTCGCAGCAGGCATCGGTGTCGGTCTTGTGCAGCAGCCCCTCCGGGTCGGCGGCGGCCAGCGCGTCGCGGTCGGGGCGGATGATGCGCACGTCGCGCAGCCCCAGCTTCGCCGCGACCTCGGCCTGATATTCGAGCGTCTCGGCGAACAGCATCTCGGTGTCGATGAAGAGCACCGGCACCGATCTGTCCATGATGGAGAGCATGTGCAGCAGCACCACCGACTCGGCCCCGAAAGACGAGACGAGCGCGATGCGCCCCACCTGCGCGTCGGTCAGCGCGTGGTGCATCACTTCGGTCGCCGCATGGTGGTGGTAGCGCGCGTTCAGCGCCGTCACCCGCCCCGCGACCGGGTCAAGATTGCGTTCATGCCGCATCGGCGCGCTCCCCGGTCTCGTAGAGCGCCGCCTTGAAGGGCGCCATGCCAAGGCGGCGATAGGCCGCGATGAAGGTCTCCTCCGGCCCCTCGCGCAGGTCGAGATAGGCGAGGATCAGCCGCTCGATGGCGGGTACGACCGCGTCATAGGCGAAGCCCGGCCCGGTGCGCTCGCCGATCGCCGCCGTCTCGGTGGCGTCGCCGCCCAGCGTGATCTGGTAGTTCTCCACCCCCGCCCGGTCGAGCCCCAGGATGCCGATATGGCCGACATGGTGATGCCCGCATGCGTTGATGCAGCCCGAGATCTTGATCGCGAGATGGCCCACCTCGTGCTCGATCTTAAGCTCCTCCACCCGCTCGGCGATCTCCTGCGCGACCGGGATCGAGCGCGCGGTGGCGAGGCTGCAGTAATCCATGCCGGGGCAGGCGATGATGTCCGAGGCGAGCCCGACATTGGCGGTCGCCAGCCCCGCGCCGCGCAGCGCGGCGTGCACGGCGGGGATGTCGGCCAGCGGCACATGCGGCAGCACCAGGTTCTGGTGATGGCTCACGCGGATGTCGTCATGGGCGTAGCGCTCGGCCAGATCCGCCACCACGCGCATCTGTTCGGCCGTCGCGTCGCCCGGCGTGCCGCCATGGGGCTTGAGGCTGATCGTCACGATGCCGTAGCCGGGCGCCTTGTGCGCGGCGACGTTGGTATCCGTCCAGGCGCGGAACACCGGGTCGGCGCCCCGCATCGCGTAGTAGGGTGCCGGGTCCGCATCGCGGAAGGCGGGCGGGGCGAAGGCCGCGCGGATCTCCTTGAAGAGCGCCTGATCGACGCCGGAAAACAGCGCCCGACGGCGCGGGAACTCGTCTTCCACTAGCCGGGAAATCTCTTCCATCCCAGTCTCATGAACCGTGATCTTGATTCGCGCCTTGAACTTGTTGTCGCGACGCCCAAGCAGGTTGTAGGTGGCGATGATCGCTTCGAGATAGGGCAGCAGATCGGCGCGCGGCAGGAAGCTGCGCAGCCGCTGCGATAGCATGGGCGTGCGCCCGAGCCCGCCTCCCACCCAGACCTCGAAGCCGGTCTCGCCCGCGTCGTTGCGCAGGATTCTGAGCCCGATGTCATGCGTGCGCATCGCGGCGCGGTCGGCCTCGCTCGCGATTACCGCGATCTTGAACTTCCGGGGCAGGAACTGGAATTCCGGGTGGTCCGTGGACCATTGCCGGATGAACTCCGCCACGGGGCGCGGATCCTCGATCTCGTCGGCGGCGGCGCCCGCGAAATGGTCGGCCGAGACGTTGCGGATGGTGTTCCCGCTCGTCTGGATCGCATGCATCTCGACGTCCGCCAGCGCGGCGAGGATGTCGGGCACGTCCGGCAGCTTCGGCCAGTTGAACTGGATGTTGGTGCGCGTGGTGAAATGGCCGTAGCCGCGGTCCCAGCGCTCGGCGATCATCGCCAGTTGCCGCATCTGCCGGGGAGACAGCGTGCCGTAGGGCACCGCCACGCGCAGCATGTAGGCGTGCAGTTGCAGGTAGAGCCCGTTCATGAGGCGCAGCGGGCGGAACTCGTCTTCCGTCAGGCCACCCGCGATGCGCCGCTCCACCTGGTCGCGGAACTGCGCCACCCGGGTGCGCACGAAGGCCTCGTCGAAATCGTTGTAGCGATACATGCGTCAGGCTCCTGTCTCGCTCGGCGCCGCGGCCTGCTTGCCGTGAAAGCGGTTCGAGGGGCCGCGGCTTCGAAACACCTCGCGAAAATGCACGGGCTCGGGGCCCTGCGGTCCCGGGCGGGCATCGGCCAGATAGGCGCCCACCACCCGGTCGCCCTGCGCCTCGGCCTCCGCCAGCCGCGCCTCGGCGCGCTCGGCATCGTCGATCAGCTCCGCCTCGTGGTGCCAGCGGCTCCAGCGCCCGTCGGCGGCGAGATAGACGACCTCGCCCTCGATCAGCAGGTTGGCGGTGACCACCTTGGGGGTGAACTTGCCCTTCACAGCGTCAGCTCCTTCACACCGATCTCCGGCAGGGCCGGGGCGGGGGCCTCGGCGCCGCGCGGCGCGATGCCTAGCAGCAGCATCACCGGCCCCGCAAGCTCCGCCTGCGCCAGCGTCTCGGCCAGATCGCCGAGCCGCGCCGCGACCTGCCGTTCGCCGGGGTGCGCGGCATTCGCCACCGCCGTCACCGGGGTGGCAGGGTCGGCACCGTGCATCAGAAGCCGCCCCTGCAGGAACCGTGCCGCGCGCGCGCCCATGTAGATGGCCGCGACCTCGCCGGGCCGGGCAAGCGCGCGCCAGTCCTGCTCTGCGTAGCCCTTCAGGTCGTGGCCGGTGACAAGGCGCAACTCGCTGTTTCGGGCACGCCTCGTCAGCGAGCGGCCGAGCGAGGCCGCCGCCGCCGAAGCCGCCGTCACCCCGGGCAGAACACGGAACGGGATGCCCGCAGCCTCCAGCGCCTCGATCTCCTCGTCGAGGCGACCGAAGATCGCCGGGTCGCCGCCCTTGAGCCGCAGGACCCGCAGCCCGGCCAGGGCGCGCGCAACCATCAGCGCGCAGATGTCGTCCTGCGCCCAGGAGGGGCCGTAGCCCTCCTTGCCCGCCGCGATGACCTCGGCACCCGCGCGCGCCAGCGCCACGACTTCGGCGCTCACCAGCCGGTCGTGGATCACCACATCGGCGGCCTGCAATGCGCGCAACGCGCCCAGGGTCAGCAGATCGGCGCCGCCCGGCCCGGCACCGGCCAGCACGACAGAGCCGGGCGCAAAGCCCGGACCGTCGGTTTTCGAGGTCAGATCGGCGCGCATGGTGTCTCCGGTGTTCCCGCATGATATAGGATAAATTCCCCGATTCATGCCATGAGTTGCTTGAAATAAGGACGCTGTTCCTTATAACCGCGGCGGTTGGGCTAAAATCTTTCCAAAGAGAGGGTATGGGGAATGTCGGACCAGATCGATGCCACCGACCGGAAAATCCTTGCCGAGCTTCAGCGCGACGCGGGGCAGTCGCTCGACGAGATCGCCGCCCGGGTGGGCACCTCGAAGACGCCGGTGTGGAACCGTATCCGAAAACTGCGCGAGATGGGCGTGATCCGTGCGCAGACGGTGGTGCTCGACCCCGAGAAGCTGGGGCTCGAGGCCTGCTTCTTCGTGCTCATCCGCACCTCCGAGCACGAGGCGGGCTGGCAGCGCAAGTTCCTCGCCGCACTGCGCGCCCGCCCCGAGGTTCTGGAGGCGCATCGTCTGGCGGGCGAGATCGACTACATCCTCAAGGTGCGGGTGGCGAATGCGCGCGCCTACGATGCCTTCTACCAGGCGCTGATCTCGGATGTGCGCATCTTCAATGTCACCGCGCTGCTGTCCATGGAAGAGATCAAGAACACCCACGCGCTGCCGCTCTGAGCCTTGGCGTGACCGCCCCGGGCGGCATAGACTGCGCCGAGGGAGGAGACATGCGCCGCAACGCAGCACTGGTGCTTGCCGGGGTGCTGGCCGCCTTGCGGTGAGCCTGGCCGAGCATCCGCTGGTGCGCGCAGCGGCGGCCACCGGCGGCGCCGGGCCGGGGATTACCCCGCTCTTCCTGCGCCACGCCGATCGTGCGGGGATCGAGCAGGTGCATCTCTTCGATGCCTCGGGCCGCGCGCTGATGGCGGTGAGCGCAGGCGGGCTGCCGCCAGTGGCGTCGTTCCCGCTGGAACGCGCGCTTTCCGGCGCGCTGGGAGTGTCCACGGCGATCGGCGGCGGGGCACGGCACATGCTGGTGGCGGCACCGGTGCGGGCGGCCGATGCGCGGCCCGCGGGGGCGCTTGTGCTCGTCGTCGATGCTGCGCGCATCGAACTGGGCTGGAGCGGGCATCCCCAGGCGATCCGCTTCACCGACGCGGCTGGACGCGTCTTTGCCACAAACCGCAGCGAGCTTCTGCAACCTCCTCCCGGCGCGGAACGGGTGCTGGCGGCGCTGCCGGGCGAACCCGGGCGCCACGATCTCTGGCGCCTCGATGCGGGCCCCTATCTGCCGGACATCGCGCTGCATCTCGAGCGCCCGCTGCCGCTCGTCGGGCTTACCGCCGAGGTGCTGGCCGATGCCGCCCCAGGGCTGCGCGCGGCGGGGCTGTGGGCGCTCGTCGTGCTGGCGCTGGCGCTGGCGGCGGGTGGAGTGGGTCTGGCGCTGGCCGCACGGCGTCGCGTGCTGGCCGAGCGGCTGGCGCATCAGGCGGCGCTCTCGGTCGAACTCGAGGCGCGGGTTGCCACGCGCACACGGGAACTCTCGCAGGCCAATGCCGCGCTGCGCCGCGAGGTTGCCGAGCGCTCCGAGGCCGAGCGCGCGCTCAAGCGGGCACAGGAAGATCTCGTGCAGGCGGGCAAGCTCGCCGCGCTCGGCAAGATGTCGGCGGGCATCAGCCACGAGCTCAACCAGCCGCTCATGGCGATCCGCACCTATGCCGAGAACGGCGCGCTGCTGCTGGCGCGCGGGCGGGCGGAGACGGCGGGCGAGAACCTGACGCGCATCGGCGAACTGGCCGCGCGCATGGGGCGCATCATCCGCAACCTGCGCGCATTCGCGCGGCAGGAGAGCGTGCCCGCGGGGCGCGTCGATCTGGTTGCCGTGGTGGATACGGTTCTCGAGATGGCCACGGCGCCTCTCGCGCAGGCGGATGTGCAGGTGGACTGGCCGCGCCCGGCCGCGCCGGTGGCTGTGCTGGGTGGAGAGGTGCGGCTTCAGCAGGTTGTCATGAACCTGGTCAGCAACGCCATCGACGCGATGCGCGCGGGGGCCGAGCGACGCCTCTCGATCCGGATCGAGCAGGTATCGCCGGGAGGGCCGGTGCGGCTGCGGCTGGCCGACACAGGACCGGGGCTGGCCGATCCCGAGCGGGTGTTCGACCCGTTCTATTCCACCAAGTCGGTGGGCGGGGACGAGGGCATGGGGCTGGGACTCTCGATCTCCTACGGGATTGTGCAGAGCTTCGGCGGCGCGATCCGGGGCCGTAATCTGCCCGGCGGCGGTGCCGAATTCACCGTCGACCTGGCCGCCTGGGGCGCGGAGCAGGCGGCATGACGGGGCCGCGCCGGGTGCTGGTGGTGGACGACGAGCGCGAACTGCGCATCGCTCTGGGCCAGACGCTGGAGCTGGCCGATCTGGCCCCGGTTCTGGCGGGCAGCGTGATCGAGGCGAAGGACCACATATCAACGGGTTTCGAGGGCGTGATCCTCTCGGACGTGCGCATGCCGGGGCGGGACGGCTTCGCGCTGCTCGCCCACGCCAGGGCCACCGATCCCGACCTGCCGGTGATCCTGCTGACCGGGCAGGGAGAAGCCCTGCGCGCCGGGCGATCTGCTGGCGGTCATCGAGCGCGCGCTGGCGGCGCGGGGCCTGGTGCTGGAGAACCGCCGTCTGCGCGCGCGCATCGAGGCGGGGGACGCGGCTGCGCGGGTGATCGTGGGCGAGTCGCAGCAAGCGCAGACGCTGCGCGCGCGGGTGCGCGCGGTGGCGGCCACGCGCGCGCCGGTGCTTATCGCCGGGGAGCCGGGCACCGGCACGGCGCAGGTGGCCGAGGTGATCCATGCGCTGGGCGGTGCCGCGGCCTGGCACCGGGTGAACGCCGCGCAGGCAGGCCCCGCCGAACTGGGCGAGGTGCTCGCCGCGGCGGGCAACGGCACGGTCTTCGTCGAGGAGATCGGCCAGCTTTCGGGCGCTGCGCAACTGGGTCTGCTCGATCTGATCGACGCCTTCCCGGCGGCGCGGCTGATCGCCTCGGCGACCGACGACATCGACGCGGGGGTGCAGGCGGGGCGGTTCAGCCCCGATCTCTTCTACCGGCTCGACGTGATGCGCGTGCACCTGCCGCCGCTGCGCGACCGGCGCGAGGACATCCCGGCGATGTTTGCCCGCTTCGTGGCGCTCGCCTGCGAGCAGGCGGCGCGGCCCCGTCCCGACATCCCGGCCGATCTGGTCGCGCGGCTCGTCGCGCAGCCCTGGCCGGGCAATGCCCGCGCCCTGCAGAACGCGGCGATGCGCTTCGCGCTCGGGTTGCCCGACGCGGGCGAGGAGGGGGTGGGCGAGGGGCTGGGCGAGCGCATGCGCCGGGTCGAGCGGGCGCTGATCGTCGAGGCGCTGGAGCGCCATCGCGGGCAGGCGGGCGCCGCCGCCGCCGCGCTGCGCCTGCCGCGCAAGACCTTCTACGACAAGCTCGCGCGGCATGGGCTGAGACCCGAGGACTACCGCGGCGGTTGAGCCACCATATGTGTGGAAATCCGCACAATGCGGGGGCCGGGCTGTGCGGCTTCCCGCACGCCCTGCCGCGAATGGCGCCGGGGCGGCCTCAGGGCTGGTCCTCAAGCCATTGGCGGAAAGGAAAAGTTCCAGCCGGGCGCGGCGGTTTCACTTTTCTGTTGAGGCCTTGTTGCACTTGGGTTGCAATCAGCTCCGCGGGGCTCTCGCGCCCCGGCGCGGATTTGGGAGGAGACCATGAAGTTTCTGAAACTGGGTGCCCTGGCGGCGCTTGCGGTAGGCATATCTGGCGGGGCGGCATACGCTGCCTGCGACCCGGGCGAGATCGTGGTGAAGTTCAGCCACGTCACCAATGCCGACAAGCACCCCAAGGGGATCGCGGCGAGCCTCTTTGCCGAGCGCGTGATTCCCCAACTCGCAGCTCTACAACGACGATCAGGTGCTCGAGGCGATGCTGAACGGCGACGTGCAGATGGCCGCGCCCTCGCTCTCGAAGTTCGAGCAGTTCACCAAGGTGTTCCGCATCTTCGATCTGCCCTTCATGTTCAAGAACGTCGCCGCCGTCGACGCCTTCCAGGCCTCGGAAGCAGGCCAGGACATGATGCGCAGCATGGAGAAGCGCGGGCTCACGGGCCTGGCCTACTGGCACAACGGCATGAAGCAGATGTCGGCCAACCGGCCGCTTCTGCTGCCCGGGGACGCGAAGGGGCTGAAGTTCCGCGTGCAGCAGTCCGACGTGCTGGCTGCACAGATGGCCGCGCTGGGAGCCAACCCGCAGAAGATGGCCTTCTCCGAGGTCTATGGTGCGCTCCAACAGGGCGTGGTGGACGGGCAGGAGAACTCCTGGTCGAACATCTACGGGCAGAAGTTCTTCGAGGTGCAGGATGGCGTTACCGAGACCAACCACGGGATTCTCGATTACCTGGTGGTCACCTCGACCGACTGGTGGGATGGGCTGCCCGAGGACGTGCGCGGCCAGCTCGCCACGATCCTTGCCGAGGTGACAGCCATCCGCAACGCAGAGTCGGAGGCCGTGAACCAGCAGGCCAAGGAGGCGATCATCGCCGCGGGCGGTGTGGTGCGCCAGCTCGACGAGGCGCAGCGCTCCGCATGGGTCGAGGCGATGAAGCCGGTCTGGACAGAGTTCGAGGCCGACGTGGGCGCCGAGAACATCGCCGCCGCGCAGACGATCAACGCGGGCTTCTGAGCTTGCCATGACAGTGGTGCGCCCCGGCCTGGTGCCGGGGCGACCCGACAAGAATGCATGGCGGTCGCGCGGACGTCCGCCGGAACCGGGGAGGATGCCATGAGCCAGACGCGCCCGCAGGGCGGCCCG
>PHEG01000635.1 GCA_002842835.1 Alphaproteobacteria bacterium HGW-Alphaproteobacteria-2
CGCCAGATGCTGGGGCACGATCTCGTCCGTCCGGACCCGGCCCGACACGGCGCGCTGCGCCCGACGGAGGCCGCGCGCGCGGTCCTGCGTGGCGAGACCCCGCTGATGCTGCGCCGCGATGCCGCGCCCTCGGCCCCGCGCCCGGTGGTGCGCGCGCTCGTCGCCGAGAAGGACGCGCCGCTTCTCTCGGCACTCAAGGCCAGGCGCCGCGCGCTGGCCGAGTCGCAGGGCGTGCCCGCCTATGTCATCTTCCCCGACCGCACGCTCTTCGAGATGGCCGAGCGTCGTCCGGCAACGCTCGACGCGATGGCGCGCATCACGGGTGTGGGCGCGGTGAAGCTCGAACGCTACGGCGCGGCCTTCCTCGAGGTTGTCACCGGCGCCGTGCCGCCACCTGCGCATCCGGCGCGCCTGGCGCTGGCCGGGAGGGAGGAAGGTGCGCTCTTCGACCGGCTGGCCGAGGCACAGGCGGCCCTCGTGCGCGGGGCGGACGGAACCGGCAAGTATCTCGCCTGCTCGGCGCCGGCATTGCGCCGCATTGCCGCGCAGCGCCCGGCGAGCCTGACCGAACTCGATCGCGTGGCCGGGCTCGGCCAGCAGAAGCTCGCGCGTTTCGGGCAGGCGTTCATTCGGTTCTTGCACTTCTCGCCCCAAGGCCATACATCCGGAGTCCCTCCACAGGCACGATCGGAGTTTCCAATGGCGCGCGTGACCGTCGAAGATTGCGTTGACAAGGTTCCCAACCGGTTCGATCTGGTGATGCTGGCCTCTCACCGGGCGCGCGAGATCGCCGCGGGGGCACCGCTGACGCTCGAGCGCGACAACGACAAGAACCCGGTTGTGGCGCTGCGAGAGATCGCAGAGGAGACACAGTCCGCCGAGGCGCTGCGCGAACGGCTGATCGAAAGCCATCAGACCCAGATCGAGGTGGACGAGCCCGAGGACGACCAGATGGCGCTCCTCATGGGCCAGGAGCGCGACCGGCCCGAAGACGACATGTCCGAGGAAAAGCTGCTGCGCGCCCTCATGGAGGCCCAGGGCGACCGCTAGCGCGGGCGCCGGGGCGGGCAAGGCGTGGATGATCGACGTCGAAGATCTGGTTGAGCTTGTCCGCAACTACAATCCGCGCTCCAACTCGGACCTGATCCGGCGTGCC
>PHEG01000149.1 GCA_002842835.1 Alphaproteobacteria bacterium HGW-Alphaproteobacteria-2
CCCGCGATCCTGAACGCGCTGGAGACCGACAACCACGGCAAGCGTCTGGTGCTGGAAGTGGCGCAGCACCTGGGCGAGAACACGGTGCGCACGATCGCGATGGATGCAACCGAGGGCCTGGTGCGTGGCCAGAAAGTGACCGACACCGAGGGCCCGATCATGGTGCCGGTGGGCGATGCAACTCTGGGGCGCATCTTGAACGTGATCGGCGAGCCGGTCGACGAGAAGGGGCCGGTAAAGGCGAAGGAGCGGCGCGCCATCCACCAGCTTGCGCCGGAGTTTGCCGAGCAGTCCACCGAGTCGGAGATCCTGGTTACCGGCATCAAGGTCGTCGATCTGCTGGCGCCCTACTCGAAGGGCGGCAAGATCGGCCTCTTCGGCGGTGCCGGGGTGGGCAAGACCGTGCTCATCATGGAGCTGATCAACAACATCGCCAAGGTGCACTCGGGCTACTCGGTCTTCGCCGGGGTGGGCGAGCGCACGCGCGAGGGCAACGACCTCTATCACGAGATGATGGACTCGGGTGTGATCAACGTCGACAAGCTCGAAGAATCGAAGGTGGCGCTGGTCTATGGCCAGATGAACGAGCCGCCGGGCGCACGCTCGCGCGTGGCGCTGACCGGCCTGACCCTGGCCGAGCAGTTCCGCGATCAATCGGGCACCGACGTGCTGTTCTTCGTGGACAACATCTTCCGCTTCACCCAGGCGGGTTCAGAAGTGTCGGCGCTGCTGGGCCGCATCCCCTCGGCGGTGGGCTACCAGCCGACGCTCGCCACCGACATGGGCACGCTGCAGGAACGCATCACCTCGACCAAGGCGGGATCGATCACGAGCGTGCAGGCAATCTATGTGCCCGCCGACGACCTGACCGACCCGGCACCGGCCACGTCCTTCGCACACCTCGACGCCACCACGGTGCTCAGCCGCGCGATCTCCGAGCTTGGCATCTACCCGGCGGTGGACCCGCTCGATTCCACTTCTCGGCTGATGGACCCCGCCTTCATCGGCGAGGAGCACTACCAGGTGGCGCGCGACGTGCAGGGGATCCTGCAGCGCTACAAGTCGCTGCAGGACATCATCGCCATCCTCGGCATGGACGAGCTCTCGGAAGAGGACAAGCTGACCGTGGCACGGGCGCGCAAGATCCAGCGCTTCCTGTCGCAGCCCTTCGACGTGGCGCAGGTGTTCACGGGTTCGCCCGGGGTTCAGGTGCCGATCGAGAAGACGATCGACAGCTTCAAGCGCGTCGTCGCGGGCGAGTTCGACCATCTGCCCGAGGCCGCCTTCTACATGGTGGGCGACATCGACGAGGTGATCGCCAAGGCCGAGCGTATGGCCGCGGAAGCGGCGTGAGGGGGCTTCATGGCCGAAATGTTGCAGTTTGATCTCGTCTCGCCCGAACGGCGGCTTGCCGCCTTCGAGGCGCACGAGGTGTCGGTGCCCGGCGCGGAAGGCGACATGACGGCCATGGCCGGGCACATGCCGCTCGTGACGGCTCTGCGCCCGGGCGTGGTCCGCGCGGTCTCGGACAAGGGCGAGAGTACCTTCGTCGTGACCCAGGGCATGGTCGAGATAACGGCGACCTCGGTATCGGTGCTGGCAGAGCAGGCATTCCCCAGCGCCGAGGCCCCGCGCGAGACGCTCGAGGCGATGCTCGCGGAGGCCCGCGCGGCCGCCGCGGCTGCCGAGGGTGCGGGCAAGGACGCAGCCGAGAAACATGCCGCCGACCTGGCCGAGCTGATCGCCAGGCTGGGCTGACGCACGGGCAGAGGCCATAGAGGGGGCTGCGCCTGCAAGCGCGGCCCTTTTTTGATGCCTTTCGCCCGGAATTCTGCCCTTTTTACGGATTACGGAAACAATCCGGTGCAGGTGAGGCAGGATGCAGCGATTTCACACCGGGCATTTCGGGATCGAGCAGGGGCAGACCGTGCTCTTCTCGGATTTCGAGCATGACGGCCCCATGTGGACGGGCAAGGGCCGCCGCGAGACGCGTGCGCAGGTACGCTTCCGTGAACCCTTCCAGGGAGTGCCCACGGTGTTTCTCGCGCCCGACATGTGGGATTTCGACAGCCACACCAACCAGCGCGCCGATCTGCATGCCGAGAAGGTGAGCGAGACCGGCTTCGAGATCGTGTTTCGCACCTGGGGCGATACGCGCGTGGCTCGGCTGCGCGTGTCCTGGCTGGCGATGGGCGCCGTCGCGGCGGACGAGGACTGGACCCTCTACTGAGCCTTCCGGCGCAGTGCCTGCGGATAGAAGCTTTCGTAGAGCGGATCGAGCGTGTCCATCTCGAAGAGCGACGACACCGAGGTGCCCTGCGAGATGTTGAGGATCGCCTGGGCGAAGATCGGCGCCGTCTGGATGATGCGGATGTTCGCGGCGGCGCGTACCTCGGCCGTCGGTTCGATCGTATCGGTAATCACGAGGCTCTTCATGCTCGAGCCGGTCACCCGCTCGACCGCCGGGTTCGAGAGCACGCCATGGGTGATATAGGCATGAACCTCCGCCGCGCCGTTCTCGATCAGCAGGTCGGCCGCCTTGCAGAGCGTCCCGGCGGTGTCGCAGATGTCGTCCACGATGATGCAGACCTGGCCCGCGACATCGCCGATCACGGTCATCTCGGCCACTTCGCCAGGGGCGCCGCGGCGCTTGTCGACGATGGCGAGGCCAGAACCGATGCGCTGCGCCAGTTCGCGCGCACGGCCCACGCCGCCCACGTCGGGCGAGACCACCGTCACCTTGTCGAGCCGCCCCTCGAACTGGTTCATCACGTCGAGGGCAAAGATCGGCGCAGCATAGAGGTTGTCCACCGGGATGTCGAAGAAGCCCTGGATCTGCGTGGCATGCAGATCCATCGTCAGCACCCGCTCGACCCCCGCTTCGACGATCAGGTTGGCCACCAGCTTGGCCGAGATGGGTGTGCGCGCCTTGGTGCGCCGGTCCTGCCGGGCATAGCCGAAATACGGGATCACCGCGGTGATGCGCGCCGCACTGGAGCGTCGCAGCGCATCGGCCATGATCAGGAGTTCCATCAGGTTGTCGTTCGCCGGCCGCGAGGTGGGCTGGATGATGAACATGTCCTCGCCGCGGACGTTCTCGAACACCTCGACGAAGATCTCCTGGTCGTTGAAGCGCTCGACCCGCGCATCGACAAGGCCGACCACCCGGCCGCGGTGCATGGTCATGCGCCGCGCGATGGCCTGAGCCAGCGGGCGGTTGGCGTTGCCGGAAATGAGTTTCGGGTCGTCATGGGCATACATGGACGCGTTCCGGGGCTGTTGCTCTGGGGGCCGGGCAGACAGAAGTTACGGTTTCGTGACTGTTGGCCCCGCATAGCACCGCGCTCTGCCCTTGCCTAGGCGAAAGCGCCCGGGCAGGCTGCACCACGCATTGCAGGAATGGGGAAGCAGATGGCTCATATCGACTATTTTTTCTCACCGGTCTCGCCCTTTAGCTATCTCGCCGGGCAGGGGCTGGAAGAGGTCGCCGTGCGCCACGGGGCGACGATCACCTACAAGCCGCTCGATGTGCTGGCGCTCTTCACCCGGACGGGGGGGATCGCGCCGAAGGACAGGCACGAATCGCGCCGCGCCTACCGCTTGCAGGAGCTTCGCCGCCAGGCGGCGAAACGGGGTCTGCCGGTGAAGACCCAGCCGCGTCACTGGCCGACGAACCCCGCTCCCGCCTCCTACGCCATAATCACCGCGCAGGAAACGGGCGGCGGCGACCTCGGCGCGCTGGCGCACGGGTTGCTGCGCGCCTGCTGGGCCGAGGACAAGGACATTGCCGAGGAGGACGTGGTGCGCGCCTGCCTCGCCGCGGCGGGCTTCGACCCGGAACTTGCCTCCCGCGGCATGGTGAAGGCGGCCGGGATCTATGCCGCCAACATGGAAGAGGCGGTGAAGCGCGGAGTCTTCGGAGCGCCTACCTATGCCGTGGGAGAGGAGCTTTTCTGGGGCCAGGACCGGCTCGAGGATCTCGACCTTCACCTCGCGGGCAAGCTCTGAGCGGCGGGTCTAAAGCTCTTCGACCTCGAGCACGCTCGAGAGGCTGCGCAGCGCGCCCTTCACCTGCGGGCTGACGGG
>PHEG01000150.1 GCA_002842835.1 Alphaproteobacteria bacterium HGW-Alphaproteobacteria-2
GGTGCTGACCGAGGGCTGGGACCATCCGCCCACCTCCTGCGTCGTGCTGCTGCGCCCCAGCTCCTACAAGTCCACGATGATCCAGATGGTCGGGCGCGGCCTGCGCACCGTCGACCCCGAGGAACATCCCGGAATCGTCAAGTCCGACTGCGTCGTGCTGGACTTCGGGACGTCGAGCCTGATCCACGGCACGCTGGAACAGGATGTCGATCTGGACGGCAAGACCGAGGCTGGTGAAGCCCCGACGAAATCCTGCCCCGGCTGCGGCGCCGATATTCCGCTGGCCGCCACCGAATGCCCGCTCTGCGGCGAGGCGTTCCCGCGCGAGGATCTGGATGCGGGCGAAGGCGACGGTGCCGCGCCGCTGTCGGGCTTCATGATGACCGAGATCGACCTGCTGAAGCGGTCCAGCTTCGCGTGGGTCGATCTCTTCGGAGACGATGCGGCGCTGATGGCCAACGGGTTCAGTGCCTGGGGCGGCATCTTTTTCCTCGATGGTCGCTGGCACGCTGTTGGCGGCGGCAAGGGCCAGACGCCGCGTTTGCTGGGGGTGGGCGAACGCCCGGTCTGCCTGGCGCAGGCGGATGACTGGCTGAACACCCACGAGACCGATGAGAGCGCGTTCAAGTCGAAGGGATGGCTGACACAGGCCGCCACCGAAAAGCAGCTGCAGTATCTGCCACCCGAATGCCGCCATGACTTCGGCCTGACGCGGTACCGCGCCTCCGCTCTGATGACCTTCGGCTTCAACAAGCGCGAGATTCGCCAACTTGTGGGCCGCGCCAGCCCGGACATCGGGAGGGCCGCGTGAGCCATGTCGCGCAAATCCCATCCCCGCCCGCAGAGGCTGCGGATTGCCCGGAGCGTCTTCGGCTCTGGCACCCGCGCCTCGAACCTTGCGCCGTCTGCCTGCGCCCCGCGCGCGGCTTCGGTTTCTTCAACCCCGACAAACCCCGCCCCCGCGAACACCGCTGGTTCTGCTCGATGCCCTGCCAGGGGTTATTCGCAGCGCGCCACAGGAAAGGACTGACCATGCAGGGAACCACTGACGAAGAACGCCTCGCCACAGCACTGGTGATGAAACGGCTGGGCAAGACGATGGACCTGATCGGCTGGGACAAGCGGCTGCGCGATCTCACTGAAACCGAGGTGACCGCGCTGATCGAGGAGGTGCTGGAAGGCTACGGCGCCGAGATGTCGCGCATCGCCGCCGAAGCGGAGATCCCCTTCTGATGCTGGATTACAACCCGCGCCCCTCCATGGCCGAGCGGATCAACGCGCTGGTCGACGCCGCGCTGGTCGCCGAGCGCGAGGCCACGCCGCCCCGAACCTATCTCGGCGCGTCCCGCCTCGGGCATGCCTGCGAACGCGCCCTGCAGTTCGAGTTCACGGCCACACCGAAAGACGAGGGCCAGGATTTCTCCGGCCAGGTGCTGCGCATCTTTGCCATCGGGCACGAGTTGGAAGATCTCGCGATCCGCTGGCTGCGCTGCGCGGGGTTCGATCTCTACACCCAGAAAGGCAACCGGCCCGATGGCGGCCAGTTCGGGTTCGAAGTCGCGGGCGGCCGCATCCGGGGTCATGTCGACGGGATCATTGCCGCAGCCCCGGCAGCACTTGGTCTCCGCACCCCGGCGCTCTGGGAATGCAAGACCATGAACGCGAAGAACTGGCGGGCCTGCGTCAAGGACGGGGTCACGGTCTCCAAACCGGTCTATGCCGCCCAGATCGCCGTCTATCAGGCCTACATGGACGCGAGCGTGCCGGGCATCAGCGCCGCCCCCGCCGTGTTCACCGCCATAAACAAGGATACCGCCGAGCTGCACCACGAGCTGGTGCCCTTCGACGCGGGTCTCGCGCAGCGCATGTCGGACCGGGCGGTGCGGATCCTGCAGGCCACCGACGCAGGTGAGTTGCTGCCGCGCATCACCGCCAATCGCGACTTCTTCGAATGCCGGTTCTGCCCGTGGGCGGAGCGGTGTTGGGAGCTGCCGACATGACGGACGCCCCGAACGACCCGCCAGACAGAGATGACCAGAGAAAGGAAGCCGACATGGCCCATGATGATGGCAAGGACGGAAACGACACCGCGCTGGATGCACCCAGGGAAAACATCGTCCACTTCAACCCGTGGCGCGACTTCAACGATGCCGCGCCGCAGATCGACGTCTTCGGTGACGAGCCGGACCCTGCGCAGATTGCGCAATTCATGCAGGTCGTCTTCGGCTACTGCGACGGGCTGATCCCGGTCCGCAGTTTCATCGACAAGGGCCAGGGCATCGATGGTCGTCCGCACAACATCTGGCTGGAAGCGGATCATTCCGCCCCGGAAAAGATGGCGACCTTCGCCACATGGGCCTCGCGCGAGGGGGCGGCGGTCTATGTGATCCCCGGCACCGTCGCAGCCCCCGGGCAGGCCAGGGCCGCCGATATCCTGCAGATGCAGACCGTCGTCGTCGATCTCGACACCGGTGACATCGCCGCCAAGCGCGCGCATCTCGAACGCCACCTCGGCGCGCCCAGCATGGTGGTGGAAAGCGGTGGCGTGACGGCCGAGGGGCAGCGCAAGTGCCACGTCTGGTGGGCGCTGACCGAACCCGCCGAGGGTGACGACATGGCCCGCGTCTGCCGTCTGCGCGGCGACATCGCCGCAAAGGTCGGCGGTGACATGCATTTCCGCTCGGCGCATCAGCCGATCCGGGTGGCGGGCTCGGTCTACTACAAGAACAACCTCAAGACGCAGGTGCGGATCGTCGAACTGAGAGCCGACCGCGAACGCGATCTGGCCGAATTCATCGAAGCCGTCACCGACATGCCGCCCGCGCCGGGCGTGTCCCTGCAGCCCGCGTTCACCCATCCCGACAAACCGGCGATGGACGATGTGCTGGTCACGCCGGTGCGCGAGGGGGCGCAGGACGACTGGTCCCGTTTCGAGGGTGCGTCCGCCGCGATCGGGTATTTCATCCGCATGGTCCATGAGGGCCGGATGTCGAAGGATGAAGGCTGGGAGGGCATCTGTGGCTACAACGCCGCCATGCTCAGGCCCGCCTGGCCGGTCGAGCGGCTGAATCGCGAATCCGAGCGGCTCTGGGAACGGCATGTCGAGAAATATGGACCGCCGCTGATCCGGCTGGATTCCGGCGCGCCGGGGCCGGTCGAGATGCCCGCCTTCACGTTGGGCGCGCTGCTGGACGATCTGAGCCCGATGCCGGAGGACATCATCGCGCCCCGCGTGCTGACGCCGGGCGGACTGCTGGTGCTGGGCGGCGCCCCCAAGGTGGGCAAGAGCGATCTGCTGATTTCCTGGCTCGTCCACATGGCGGCCGGTGTCCCGTTCCTCGGGTTCACCCCGCCGCGCCCGCTGCGGATCTTCTACCTCCAAGCGGAAATCCAGTACCATTATCTGCGCGAGCGGATGCAGCAGATCGCGCTGCCACCCTCCGTCATTATGGCTGCGCGCGACACTTTCGTGGCCACTCCCAAGCTGAAGATGCTGCTCGACAACGACGGCAGCGTGCGTGTGGCACGCGCCATCCAGGCCGCGTTCCCGGACGCCCCGGTCGACATCATCTGCATCGACCCGATCCGCAACCTCTTCGACGGCGGACCGGACGGCGGCGGCGAAAACGACAACACCGCGATGATGTTCTTCCTGAAGGACCGGGTCGAGGTTCTGCGCGACCACATCGACCCGGACTGCGGGATCATCCTGATCCACCACACCAAGAAGCTGAGCAAGCAGCAGGTGAAAGAGGATCCGTTCCTCGCGCTTTCGGGCGCCAGCGCCCTGCGGGGTTTCTACACCTCCGGCCTGATCCTGCACCGCCCCGACGAGGACGCGTCCGAGCGCAAGCTTGAGATCGAACTGCGCAACGGCCCGGCATTGCCCTCGAAGCTGATCGACAAGGTGCGCGGCCAATGGGTCGAGATCAACCCGATGAACGAGCGCCTCGTGCGCGCCGAGGTGGGCGCGAAGCATGATGCCGAGCGGGATCGGAAGGGTGGTGTGATCGTCCATCTGATCAGCGAGCAGGCCGAACAGGGAAAGATGTTCACGCTCAGCCAGTTCGCGGCAAAG
>PHEG01000636.1 GCA_002842835.1 Alphaproteobacteria bacterium HGW-Alphaproteobacteria-2
CTGCTGACCGCCTGCGGGGCGGGCGAGCGAATGAAGGAGAGTCGGCTCAACCCGTTCAACTGGTTCGGCACGAGCCGCGAGGAAAAGGTCGTGGTCGAGCAGCCCGGCCCGGAACGCGAGCTGACCTATGCCGAGCGCACAGGCGATGTGCGCCCGCTCGTAGAGGAAGTGCTGGAGTTGCACGTCGAGCAGGTTCCGGGCGGCGCGCTGGTGCGCGCGCGCGGGCGCACCTTGATGCAGGGCTACTGGCAGCCCGCGCTGCGCGTCTCGCGCGAGGACTCCGACAACGACACGCTGGGCTTCCGCTTCATCGCCATGCCGCCGCCCGAGGACCTGCCCGAAGGCACGCCCGAGAGCCGCGAGATCCTGGTGGCGCAGTTCCTTTCCTTCGAGGTCATCGAGGGGGTGCGCGACATCGTGGTGATCGCCCGCACGAACCGTCGCAGCGTCCGGCGATGACGCTCGACGCCACACTCGCGCGCATCGACGCCGATCTGCCGCAGGCGCTGGAGCGGCTGATGGCGCTCTTGCGCATCCCTTCCGTCTCCACCGACCCGGCCCATGCCGCAGATTGCCGCGCCGCCGCCGAGTGGCTGCGCGCCGATCTGGCGGGCGGGCCGCATCTGCTCTTCTATGGCCATTACGACGTGCAGCCCGCCGACCCGCTGGAGTTGTGGCTCCGCCCGCCGTTCGAGCCCGCCATCGAAGACACGCCGAGGGGCCGGGTGATCCGCGCGCGCGGAGCCTCCGACGACAAGGGGCAGTTGATGACCTTCGTCGAGGCCTGCCGCGCCTGGGTGGCGGTGCACGGGTCTCTCCCTTGCCGTCTCACGATGTTCTTCGAGGGCGAGGAAGAATCGGGTTCGCCCTCGCTGGTGCCATTCATGGAGGGATATGGTGACGACCTCCGCGCCGATCTGGCACTTATCTGTGACACCGGTCTCTACGGCCACGACACGCCTGCCATCGTCACCATGCTGCGCGGGCTGGTGGGCGAGGAGGTGGTGATCCGCGGGCCCGCGCGCCTGCCGGGCTTCTACGACGGGGTGTCGGAGCTTCCGGAGGAGATCGCCGCGCAGTGGCAGGCGCTGGGCTTCGACGCGGGCGCCTTCCTGGGCGAGGTGGGCCTGTCGCAACCCGCGGGGGAGGCCGGGCGCAGCCCGCTCGAGATGATCTGGTCGCGCCCCACCGCCGAGGTGAACGGCATCCGGGGCGGCTACAGCGGCGCGGGCTTCAAGACGGTGCTGCCCGCCGAGGCCAGTGCCAAGGTCAGCTTCCGCCTAGTGGGCGATCAAGACCCACAGGCCATCCGAGCCGCCTTCCGCCGCTTCGTCGAGGATCGTCTGCCGCCCGACTGCACGGTCGAATTCCACGAACACGGCGCCTCGCCCGCCAGCCGCATGGCGACCGGTGCGCCTGCCTTCGAGGCCGCGCGCCGCGCGCTCTCGGCGGAATGGCCGCGCGAGGCCGCTTTTGTGGGCTCGGGCGGCTCGATCCCGGTGGCGGGGCATTTCGGGCGCATCCTCGGCATGGATGCGATGCTCATCGGCTTTGCGCGCGACGACGACGCCCTGCACAGCCCGAACGAG
>PHEG01000151.1 GCA_002842835.1 Alphaproteobacteria bacterium HGW-Alphaproteobacteria-2
CGTCACGCCGGGGGCGGAGAAATCGGGGTAGAAATCGGTGATCGCCGGGATCTCGGGCACGCCGTCGATGCTGAGCGCGCTGTCGGCGAGAACGGCGAGTGGGCGCACGCGTTCGCCGCGGATCATCGGCGCCTGTCCGGGGCCGGACTGGGTGGTTGCCATGACCTCGCCCGAGACGACGCCGACCATGGTGGGCGCATCGCCCCCCTCGTAGGCCACGGCGCGGAATTCGCCGCCGACATGAGCCTGAAACGCCTGGATCGCGGAATAGGCCGTCGAGGGGATGCCCGACGTGCCGACGGTAAACTCGGACCCGCTCTCGTTCATGAAGGCCGCCACATCCTGCGGCGATTGGAAGGGCGTATCCAGATTGACGCTGAGGACCGGGGCGTTGCGCACGATGAGAAAGATGTGCCAGTCGTCGAGCGTGGTGTCGAGCAGCCCCTGCACCTTGTAGGTGCCGAGGTCCTGCACGCCCCCCGAGGCCCAGGTGTTGCCGTCATGCGGTGCGGTGATCACCGCGTTGGTGCCCACCGTGCCGCGCGCGCCGGTCTGGTTGACCACCGTCACCGGCACCTCGAGCGCCTTGGAAACCTCGCCGGCCAGGACCCGCATGACGGCATCGGTGGCGCCGCCGGCAGACCATGGAACGACGATCTGGATGGGACCGCTGGGCCAGGCTTCCTGGGCCGCAGCCGGTTGTGTGGACATCGCGGATGCAGCCAACCCGAGGGCGAGCGCCCCCAAGAAATTCCCTCTGACCATTGCAAGTTCCTCCCTGTTGCATGGCAAGGTTGTTTTGTAACCGGTTACATTGTGAGCGACAGTGCCAACGCTCGTCAAGGGTCTCGTCGACCTGCCGGCCGCCCGGCCGTCGCAATCTCTCGCCGGGCCCGGTGTCAGGAGGCCGGAGCAGGCCCGGTCGTCGCGCGGATCACCAATTCACTGGCGATGCGCCGCCCGGTAACTCCCGATCTGCCCTCGACCATATCAACGATCAAATCGGCGGCGGCGCTGCCTACCTCTTCCGCGGCCACGCGGACCGTGGAAATGGGCGTCGGCAGTTCGGACATGAATTCGGTATCGTCATGGCCGACGATCGAGAGCTCCTCGGGCACCCGCACGCCCATCTTGGCAGCTTCCAGTACGGCGCCAACCGCGAGCAGCGAATTACCGAAAAGAAGCGCCGTAGGCCGTGGATCGGTCGCCAGAACCTGCCGGAACAGGCGTCGACCGTTCGCGATGCTCCATTGTCCTTCAAGCACCAGATGCGGCGGGATCGCCAGCCCGTGCCGCATCAGCGCAGCGCGCACCCCGTCGCGCCGCGCCGTCGCGCGGTCGTTGTTGCGCATGCTGTGCGAGATGAGCGCAAAGCGGCGATGGCCGAGTGCGACGAGGTAATCCACCACCTCCGCCATGGCGCGGGCATTGTCCGGTCCGACACAGGGCCCCTGCGCCGCCTCGTTGTAGACGAAGGAGTTTACGAAGGGCACCTCGACCCGGGCGAGAAACTGCTCATAGGCGGGCGCGCGGGTGCAGCCGACCAGGATCAAGCCATCGACACCGCGTTCCACCAGCTTGCGTGCCTGGCTGAATTCGAGATCGGCATCGTATTGCGAACGTGCCAGAAGCAGCAGGTGATTGCGCGCCCCAAGCACGTCCTGCATGGCGTCGATCGCGCGCGCCAGATCGCCCACCAGCGCCGGGAAGACCGCCCCGATCGCTCCCGTCCGGTTCGAGGCCAGCGCCCGCGCGGCCGCGTTCGGCACCCAGCCCAGCCGGTCGATCACCGCCGTGACGCGGCCGCGGAGCGCCTCGGACACGGTCTCGGGCCGGTTGAGCACGCGCGAGACGGTGGCCGTCGAGACCCCTGCGACAGCCGCGACCTCGCGTAGCCCCACGCGCGTCCTCTCGCCGCTTCCCGGGCGCGCCTTGTCCTGCATCCGTTCCCTTCCTGCTCCTCCGCGCGTCACGGCCAGAGGATAGACAGACCGGCCCGGAAAGGCGAGCCGGTCAGCCAGGATGGGCGACGACCCTCTGGTGCTGCTCGCCCAGCCCCTCGATGCCGAGGCGCATCTCGTCGCCGACGCGCAGGAAACGGTTCGGCTTCATGCCGAGCCCCACCCCGGGCGGCGTGCCAGTCGTGATGATGTCGCCCGGCTCGAGGATCAGGAAATGGCTGAGGTAGGAGACGATCTCGGCCACCGGAAAGATCATCCGCGAGGTGTGCCCGGTCTGCATCCGCGTGCCGTTGACGTCGAGCCAGAGCCCCAGCCGCTGCGGGTCGCCCAGCTCGTCGGGCGTCACCAGCCACGGGCCGATCGGGCCGAAGGTCGGGCAGCACTTGCCCTTGGTCCAGAGCCCCTCGCGCTTGAGCTGGTAGTCGCGCTCGGAAATGTCGTTGCAGATAAAATAGCCCGCGATGGCCGCGGATGCCTCGGCCTCGCCTATCCGGTAGCAGCGCTGACCGACGAGCAGTGCCAGTTCCACCTCCCAATCGGTCTCGACCGATCCGGGCGGCAGGATTACGTCGTCATCGGGCCCAACGATGCAGGACCGGGTCTTGTTGAACAGTATCGGCTCGCGCGGGATCGGGGCGCCTGTTTCCTCGGCGTGGTCAGTGTAGTTGAGCCCGATGGCGTAGAAATTGACGACATCGCCGACGCAGGGGCCGATGCGCGGCCGACCCGGCACCACCGGCAGCGAGGCGGGGTCGATGGCGCGCAGGCGGTCCATCAGCCCCGCGGCGAAGGCCTGCCCGGTAATGTCCACCACATGGGTGGACAGATCCCGCAGCACGCCGGTCTCGTCGAGCAGCGCGGGTCTTTCTTCGCCCGGGGCGCCGTATCGCAGCAGTTTCATGTCAGCCTCCTGTCGTCAGGTCCGGGAAGGCGCCGCCGGGTCGGCGCAGAGCAGAAAATCGAGCCGATAAAGCCCCCGCTCACCCTTTGGCGCGTGCCGCGACACCGCCGCGTCCAGCGTGTCTGCATCCGGGCCCTCGGCCAGCAGGACGATCTTCGCCGCCCTGTCGGGACCCCCGCGTATCGCGGCCTCGGCAGTTCCGGGCATGGCGAGTTCGGCCTGCTCCAGCAGATGGACCGCCGAAACGCCCGGTTCACCCGCCAGCGCCGCGGCCACATTCCGCAGCGGTGCTACCGGGCCGTCGAGGCGCAGCGTCGCCACTGTCCCGGCGACACCTTGTCCGCGACTGGCGACGACGCGGCAGGGCGTGCGGATCATATCGGTGAAATGAGGCAGGATGGCGCGCGTCCGCGGCGTCGGATCGTCGAGCCGCGCCAGATAGGCGGGCGCGACCAGAACCTCCGGTTCCACCACCTCGTAGAAGTTGAAATAGCGTGGCTGGCCGTGCAGCGCGACATAGCGGCGCGCGCGCAGGAAACCTGGCACGGCGACCCGTTCGGGGATGTGTTCCTCGACATGCCAGCGCAGGAACGCGTCATCTTGGCCGTTCGCGATGCCGTTCCAGATCGCTAGAACCCCAGTGCCGAGCAGTGGCCCCGTCATACCGCTACGGTGCCTTCGCTGGTCTGGCCCGACAGTTTCGGTGCCCAGCGCATGATATGTTCGCCCACCGCCAGCAATTCGCCACGCTGGTTCGCGGCCTCGACCTTCGCGCGGCTGCGACCGCGCCCGCGATCGACCTCGATTACCTCGTAGCTGACAGTGACGGTATCGCCGAAGAATGTCGGGCGCAGGAAGCGGATGCGGTCGTAGCCCGCGGAGACGGGAAAATCCGTCAGGCCGGGCCGGTGGATGATATGCGCGATGCTGATGGTCGATACGGTCGACATGTAGCCCACGATCAGTGCGCCATGGGCTATCCGTCGGCCGAGCGTCGAGCGTTCCTGCATGTACTGCTCATTGACATGGGTGTCGCTGAAATCGCCGGTGAGACCGGCAAACAGTGTCACGTCGACTTCGCCCACCGTCTTGGCGAACCTGAAAACCTCTCCGACCCTGACGAAGTCGAGCCCCGACTGCCCCACGACACCCTCCGTAGCGGCCGGCCCGGCCGGCGTCCCCTTGCGCCGTCGGAGCGGCGCTGCCAGTCGCTGATCGCCAGCGGATCGGGAGGCGGCCACGCGGTGCCCGAGGCGCTGCTGGCGGCCCTCGGCGCGCGTTTCAGTGCCACCGGCGCACCGGCGGACCTGACCTTCGCGCATGTTGTCGGGATCGGCGACCGGGCCAGCCGGGGGGCGGCGCATCTGGCCCATCCCGGCATGGTGCGGCGGCTGATCACCAGCGCGCTGGTCGATGCGCCCGCCTTCATCCCGATGGCGATGGAGAACCGGGTCGAGACCTATACGCTGCCGCAGGGCGTGCTGGCGCAGATGATGCGCGAGATGGCCGCCGGGCGGCCCGGGCTGATTACTCGCACGGGGCTGCATACCTTCGTCGATCCGCGCCAATCCGGAGGGTTGCAGGGCGGCAGCATGAGCGCGCCGCGCGTCGAGTTGATGCGGATCGACGGCCAGGAATGGCTGCGCTTCCTGCCCTGGCAGATCGACGTGGCCTTCCTGCGCGGCACCACCGCCGACGAGGACGGCAACGTGAGCATGGAGCAGGAGGCGATTCCGGGCGAGATGCTCTCGACCGCGCAGGCGGTGCGGCGGATGGGCGGCACCGTGATCGTGCAGGTCAAGCGCCTGGCGCGGGCCGGGTCGCTGCGCGCGCGCGAGGTGAAGATCCCCGGTATCCTTGTCGATCATGTCGTGGTCGAGCCCGCGCAGCGCCAGACCTACGCCACCGAATACGACCCGAGTTATGCGGGCGAGCTGCGCCTGCCCGACGGGGCGATCCGCCCGCTGCCCTTCGGCCTGCGCAAGGTCGTGGCGCGCCGCGCCGCGATGGAGTTGCGTCCGGGTGCCATCTGCAACATCGGCGCGGGCATCTCGACGGGAATTTCCGCAGTTGCCGCCGAGGAAGGCATCCTCGGGCGTATCGTGCTGACCAACGAGCAGGGCTTCATCGGGGGGGCGCCGCTGACCGGGCCTGATTCAGGTGCGGCGCAGAATTGGGCCGCGATGGTCGATCAGCCCTACCAGTTCGACTTCTACGACGGCGGCGGCATCGACCGGGCGTTCCTGTCCTTTGTCGAGGTGAGCCCCGTGGGCGATGTGAACATCAGCCGTTTCGCAGGCACGATCGTCGGCATCGGCGGATTCGTGAACATCAGCCAGAACGCCCGCGAAACCGTGTTCAGCGGCAGCTTCACCGCCGGCGGACTGGAGGTGGAGTGTGCCCACGGCCGATTGCATATCCGCCGCGAAGGCCGCCACCGCAAGTTCCGCGAGACGGTCGAGCAGATCTCATACTCCGGCCGTTTCGCCGCCGAGGAGGGGCGGCGCGCGGCGTTCGTGACCGAGCGCGCGGTTTTCCGGCTCGCCGGAGGGCGGCTGCGGCTGGAGGAAATCGCGCCGGGAGTCAGCCTCGAGGAGGACATTCTGGCACATATGGATTTCGTGCCGGACATGCCCGAGCCGCCAAGGCTGATGGATGCACGGCTCTTCCGGCCCGAGCCGATGGGGCTTTCGCGCGAGCCGGACTTCGCCTGAGGGGAGATAGGGCAATGGAAATCCTTGTCACCGGCGGCGCGGGGTTTCTGGGCGCGGGGCTCATCCGCGCCTTGCTTGCCGCCCGCGATGCCGGGCAGGCGCCCCCGCTGCTCGCCGAGGGGCGCATCATCTCGCTCGACCTTTCACCCTGCCCGGTGTCCGACCTGCGCGTGCGCTCCGAGATCGGCAGCATCGCCGACCCGGCCGTGGCCGGGCGTCTGATCGGGCCGCAGACGGCAGCAGTCTTCCATCTCGCCGCCGTGGTCAGCGGTCAGGCAGAGGCCGAATTCGAAACCGGCATGGCGGTCAATCTCGATGGCACGCGGCATCTGCTCGACGCCTGCCGCATCCGCGCCCCGCGCCCCTTCTTCTTCCTGTCCAGCTCGCTCGCCGTCTTCGGCCGCGACTGCCCGCCAGTGGTGGGCGAGGATCAGGTGCTGCGCCCGCAGTCGAGCTACGGCGCGCAGAAGGCCATCGGCGAGATGCTGGTCGCTGACTACAGCCGCCGCGGCTTCGTCGAGGGCGTGGCCGCGCGGATCCCCACCGTGGTGATACGGCCCGGGCGACCGAACGCCGCCGCCTCGTCCTTCGCCAGTTCGATCCTGCGCGAGCCCGTGGCGGGGGAGTCTGCCATCTGCCCGGTGCCGCTCGACCTGCCGCTCTGGATCACCTCTCCCGATGCGGCGATCCGCAACATCGTGGTGCTGGCCGGGCTCGGCCGCGACCGGCTCGGCGGCAGGGTCCCGATCAACCTGCCCGGCATCACCGTCACTCCACGGGAAATGCTCGCCGCGCTCGAACGCCGCTGCGGCGCAGCAGCGCGTGTGCGAGTCACCCATGCCCCCGACCTGCAGATCGAGGCCATTGTGGCAAGTTGGCCCTCGGCCTTCGACACCACGCGGGCGCGGGCACTCGGCATGACCGGCGACACTGGCATCGACGAGATCCTGGAGCGGCATCTCACCATGATCGCTGAAAGCGCA
>PHEG01000637.1 GCA_002842835.1 Alphaproteobacteria bacterium HGW-Alphaproteobacteria-2
TAGAGCGCGGCATAGGTGTGCTCGAGCGCGTTCATGTCGAGCAGCATGGCATAGTCGCAGTCGTAGGCCTGGAAGGTGCGCGCCATGGCCGAGGGCGTGACCGACGAAAAATAGGCATAGATCAGGAAGGGTCGCCCCATATGCCACTTCAGGCAGGCACCGGCGCGCAGCGTGCGGAACTCGGCCTCGGCCGAGCCGGACCAGTTTCCGGGCCCGTAGTAGCGCACCATGGGGCCGGGCTCCACCGCGCCGCTCGCCGGGTGGCGCTCCACGATCGGCAGTCCGTTCTGCCGGGCAAAGCGCAGCCGGGGCAGCAGCTCGTTGTCCGCCTCCTCCCAGGTCTTCATGTCCACCGTGCCGTCATCGAGCACATAGAGCGTGGCGAGGCCGGGCTGGAGCTTGCTCAGGATCGCACCATGCACGACGAAGCCATAGTGATGGCCGCTGTTTGTCACCGCAAAATCGCCAAACCGGAAAGCGCCGTGCTCGCGCTTGAAGCCGCCTGCAAAGGTCGCGGCGATGCGCCCGGCCTGGCGCGGGTTCACCATGCCGAGAGGCACAAGCGGTGCTGGCGAACGCAGGCCGTCAGGGCCGGCCAGCCGCGCGGCCGGGCCGATGCGCTGCGGCCGCGGCGACCAGTCGAGCCGCGGATGAGCGCCTCGCCCGGCTGGAAGGCACTGGCATAGATACCCGGCGCGCCCGCGACCGGATACCAGAGACCTATCTCCATATCGCGCGTGCTCGGTCCGCCTTCGAGATCGAAGCCCACGAAGGCAGCCATGCGCGCCTCGCGCCCCACGGCAGCACCCGGCAACGCAGGCACGACGCGCACGTCGCCTTCCGCCGCGCCCTCCTCGGTTTCGCTGCTCTCGAGGAAGGCGTCCTTGTAGACGGTCTCGCGCACGATGCGCACGATGTCCTCGCCGAACCAGACATTGTCGCGCAGGAACTCGGCCACGGTCTCCTTGGAGCTGCGCGCGCCCTGCACACCGTTGCGCAGATAGAGCCGCCCGCCGCAGATCGGCGCGAAGGGCAGGCCCGACTGCCG
>PHEG01000152.1 GCA_002842835.1 Alphaproteobacteria bacterium HGW-Alphaproteobacteria-2
CCCATGCCCGCCTCGAAGGTCGCGGCGTTGCGCGCGAATTCCCAGCGCAGCGACTCCTTCGCCGCCGGGACGCGGCGCTCCTCGGGCAGCACGAAGGAATGTTTCGAGGCCGTCCACAGCACGCCTTCGAGCGTATCGAGCAACGTGAAGGTCAGCGCATCCTGCCGCGCCCGTTCCAGGCTGCCCGCCGGAAAAGCGAGTGCGCCGTGCCGGTCTGCCAGATGGTGCAGGATGGCGGTCGAGTCGTTGAGCACCGCATCGCCAACGAGCAGGAGCGGGATCTTGCCCGATGGGTTGAGCGCGCACACCGCCTCGGAATGCGGTGCCTCCGAGCGGTGCTCGTAGGGCTGGCCCAGTTCCTCCAGCATCCAGATCACGCGAAAGGTCCGGCTCGCGAGGCCGCCTATGACGGTATACATGGCTGTATCTCCCGGAAGCTAATTCCTGTTCAGCATGGCAAGACGGATGAGCGCGCGCTCCATCAGCGCGGCCTGTGGCGCGGGCCGGGACGAGCGCAGCGCGAGATCGGTCTCGACGAGGATCGCCAGCGCTTCCTCCAGCCGACGGACACCCCAGGCCCTGGCCTGACGCACCATGCGGTCGCGGCGCGGGCCAAACACGGGCGGGCGGGCGCGCATCAGTGCCGCCTCGGGGCCCTTCGGGTCGGCTGCAGCGGCATGCAGGCGGCGGAAATGCCGCCCCGCGGCAATCATCACACCGACGGGCGATGTGCCCTGAGCGGCAAGCCGTGACAGCACCGGCGCCAGCACCTCGCTGCGCCCCTCGGCGAGCAGGTCCAGCACTTCGTCAAGCCCGGCCTCGGTCGAGAGCGGCGCCACGGCGGCCACGTCCTCCGCGCTCACCGGGCCCGGCGCACCGCGGGTGTAGAGCGCCAGCTTCTCGACCAGTTGCGCGAAATCTCCCGGCCCCAGCACACGTGCGAGCGCGACGAGATCGGCCAAGGCCCCATCCGCCACGGTCCCGACACCGGCGCGCGAGAGCAACGCCTGCACCTCGGCACGCGATGGCGGATCGGCGTAGATGCCCACGCACAGCGCCGTCTTGTGGGACTCGAATAGCTTGCGCAGCGTAGAGCGAGCGCCGAGGTTGCCAGCACCCACCACCAGCACCGCATCGCCTTGCCGCCAGTCGGCCAGCACCTCCTCGAGCACCGGGGCGAGCCCGTCGGTCGCGTCTTCCAGCACCACCACGCGCGGGCCCGGGAAGAAACCCGTCGCCTTCAGCGCATCGCCCAGAGTCGCCGTGTCCTTGCGCAGATCGGCGGCGGAGAGGCGGGCGAGGCGCATCTCGATCTCGGCATCGGGGCCGGCGAGTGCGGACGCCAGGTCGCGACGGCGCTCGGCAATGCGTACCGGATCGGGGCCGAAGAGCAGGATGGCGGGCCAATCCCGCGCGGATCGGGCGAGGTGGCGCGCCAGATCGCGGGCGGCGAGCTTCATTCCTCGGGCCAGGCCGGGGCGCTGGCCATCAGCCGCGTCACGATCTGGTCGGCAAGGGCGCGCGCCAGCCGTTCCTTCGCGTCGCGCTCGGCAGCCATGCTGGCAACGGTTCCAACGGTGGAGTTGAAAGAGGTGAAATTGTCCACCGCACCCGTGACGAGCAACTCGCCTCCGCCCGCGCGGCGCAACTGGAACCGGGCGATGCCGAGCACGTTGAACCGGTCGATCTCGTTGGTGGTCGAGAGCGCCACCTCCTCCATGCGGGTCTCAAGCGTGACGGAGAGAGCATAGGATGCCGCCCCCCCGGCACGCCCCAGCCGCTCTTCCAGCCGACCGACGAGGGCAAAGCCCTCGCGGCTGTCCACCGGCGCCACGTCTACCTGGCCAAACAGCCGGTCAGCCGCACTGCCGCCGCCCGCACCACGGATGGTGCCGTGCACCGGAGCAAAGCCGCAGCCCGCGACCGGCAGGGCTGCGAGGGCCAGCAGGAACTGGCGGCGGTCAGACAACGACATTGACGATGCGCCCCGGCACGACGATGAGCTTCTTCGGCGTGGCTCCGGCCAGCGCCCGCTGCACAGCTTCGTCCGCCAGCACGCGCTTTTCAACCTCTTCCTTGCTCATCGCCTTCGGCACGCGGATCTCGGAGCGGCGCTTGCCGTTGATCTGCACCGGCAGCGTCACCTCGTCCTCGGCCAGCAGCGCCGGGTCGGCCACGGGCCAGGGCGCGGTGGCGACCAGCCCCTGCCCCTCCGTGGCGGCCCAGACCTCTTCGGCCAGATGCGGGCACATAGGCGCCATGAGCTGCGCCATGACACGTATCGCGGCGCGCTTCTCCTGCGCCCCGGCGGCGGAACGCGCCAGCGTGTTGGTCAGCTCGTAGAGCTTGGCCACCGCCTTGTTGAAGGAAAACCCCTCGATGCCGCGCGTCACCTCGTCGATGGCGCGGTGCGTGGCGCGGCGCAGCGCTTCGTCCTCGTCGGGGGTGCCGGTGGCGGTGTCGGCGGCGGCTTCCTCGGTCAGCCGCCAGACGCGCGCGAGGTGCTTCCACGCCGCCTCGGCGCCCGCGGCCGTCCATTCCACGTCACGCTCGGGCGGGCTGTCGGAGAGCATGAACCAGCGCGCGGTATCGGCCCCGTAGCGCGCGATGATGTCGGAGGGGTCCACCACATTCTTCTTCGACTTCGACATCTTCGCCGAGGGGATCACCTCGACCGCTTCGCCGGTGGCCTTCAGGCGCCCGTCTTCCACCTCCTCGGGCAGGTGATAGACGGGCCGCCCCACCGCGTCGCGGGTGAGGTAGATCTCGTGCGTCACCATGCCCTGCGTGAAGAGCGCCTCGAAGGGCTCGATCGCCTTGGCGGGCAGGTGGCCGGTGCGGTGCATCGCCCGGGCGAAGAAGCGCGAATAGAGCAGATGCAGGATCGCATGCTCGATGCCGCCGATGTACTGATCGACGTTCATCCAGTAATCCGCATCCGCCAGGTTCGTGGGCGTCTCGGCGTGCGGCGCGGTGAAGCGGGCGAAATACCACGACGAATCCACGAAGGTATCCATCGTGTCGGTCTCGCGCCGGGCCTCGGCACCACATTGCGGGCAGGCCGTCTTCGCCCAGGTCGGGTGATGGTCGAGCGGGTTGCCGGGTTTCTCGAAGCTCACGTCGCGGGGCAGGGTGACCGGCAGGTTTTCCTTCCTCTCGGGCACCACGCCGCAGGCGGGGCAATGCACCACCGGGATGGGGCAGCCCCAGTAGCGCTGGCGCGAGATGCCCCAGTCGCGCAGCCGGTACTTGGTCACGCCCTGCCCGATGCCGCGGCGTTCGCATTCGGCGATGGCAGTCTCGACGGCCTCCTCGCCGGTCTGCCACTCGCCGCCCGCCAGCGGCAGCACATAGCGCACGCGCTCGGTCTTGGGCGGCACCAGAGCCTCGGTGCCCACCGGTGCGTCAGAGCCCTCAGCGAAGAAGATGTCGATCACCCCCAGCCCGTATTTGCGCGCGAAATCGAGGTCGCGCTGGTCGTGCGCGGGCACGCCGAAGATCGCGCCGGTGCCATAGTCCATCAGGATGAAATTGGCGATCCAGACCGGCAGGTCCTCGCCGGTGACGGGGTGGCGCACCGTCACGCCGGTGTCGATGCCGCGCTTCTCGGCAGTCTCCAGCGCCTCCTCCGAGGTGCCGAGACGTCGGCATTCGGCGCAGAAGGCGGCAATCGCCGGGTTGCTCGCCTCCAGTACCTTCGCCAGCGGGTGATCGGGCGAGATGGCGGCGAAGGTGGCACCCATCAGCGTGTCGGGGCGCGTGGAGTATACCTCCAGCGCCTCATGGCCCCCGGGCGCGCCGGAAGTCTCGAAGGCGAATTGCAGCCCGCGCGAGCGCCCTATCCAGTTGCGCTGCATCAGGCGCACCTTCTCGGGCCATTTTTCCAACCCTTCGAGCGCGTCGAGCAACTCGCCCGCGTAGTCCGAGATGCGGAAGAACCATTGCGTCAGCTCGCGCCGCTCCACCTCGGCACCCGAGCGCCAGCCCTTGCCGTCGATCACCTGCTCGTTGGCGAGCACGGTCATGTCCACCGGGTCCCAGTTCACGGTATGTCGGCGATGTTGCCATAGGTCCAGTCGGCCGGGTGGCCGCCCTTCTCCATCGCCGCGTTCTCGGCGGGCATGCCGAAGGCGTCCCAGCCCATGGGGTGCAGCACGTTGAAGCCGGCGGCGGCCTTGTAGCGCGCGATCACGTCGCCCATGGTGTAGTTGCGCACATGCCCCATGTGGATGCGCCCCGACGGGTAGGGAAACATCTCGAGCACGTAGTATTTCGGGCGGCTCTCGTCGCGGCGGGCGCGGAAGATGCCCGCCCCGTCCCACGCGGCCTGCCATTTCGCCTCGATGGCGGATGCGTCGTAACGCGCCATGCCCTGCCCCTTCCGCTTGCGTCCGGCTCTCTCTAGCGCCGGTCGCGGGGAAAGGTCCAGTGGCAGGGGAGCGCCGGTCAGTCGCGTTCGGGCACCAGGATCTCGCGCTTGCCGACATGGTTGGCGGGGCTGACGAGGCCCTGCTCTTCCATCTGCTCGACCAGCCGCGCCGCCTTGTTGTAACCGACGCCCAGCTTGCGCTGGATATAGGACGTGGAACACTTGCGGTCGTTGAGCACCACGGCAACCGCCTGATCGTAGAGCGCGTCCTCGCCCTCGCCGCCGCCCAGGCCCAACACGTCGTCGATGGCGCTTTCGCGGTCGCCCTCGGGACCTTCCAGAACACCCTGCACATAGTCGGGCACGCCGTAGCTCTTGAGGTGCGCCACCACCTCCTCCACCTCCTCGTCGCTCACGAAGGGGCCGTGGACCCGGGTGATCCGCGCGCCCCCGGCCATGTAGAGCATGTCGCCCTGACCCAGGAGTTGCTCGGCCCCCTGCTCGCCCAGGATGGTGCGGCTGTCGATCTTGCTCGTCACCTGGAAGGAGATGCGGGTGGGGAAGTTGGCCTTGATCGTGCCGGTGATCACATCGACCGAGGGGCGCTGCGTGGCCATGATGAGGTGAATGCCGCTTGCGCGGGCCATCTGTGCGAGGCGCTGGATGCAGGCCTCGATCTCCTTGCCCGCAACCATCATCAGGTCGGCCATTTCGTCCACCACGACGACGATGTAGGGCAGAGTCTCGGGCGCGAATTCCTCGGTCTCGAAGACGGGGTCACCGGTGGCGTCGTCAAATCCTGTCTGCACCGTGCGGCTGAACATCTCTCCCCGGTCGAGCGCGTCGCGCACCCGTCCGTTGTAGCCCTCGATGTTGCGCACGCCCATTTTCGACATGCGCCGGTAGCGCTCTTCCATCTCGGCCACGACCCATTTGAGCGCCACCACGGCCTTCTTCGGGTCGGTCACGACAGGCGAGAGCAGGTGCGGGATGCCGTCGTAGACGGAAAGTTCGAGCATCTTCGGGTCGATCATGATCAACCGGCAGTCCTCGGGGGAGAGCTTGTAGAGCAGGCTCAGGATCATCGTGTTGATCGCCACCGACTTGCCCGAGCCGGTGGTCCCCGCGATCAGCAGATGCGGCATCTTGGCGAGGTTCACCACCACCGGCGCGCCGGAGATGTCCTTGCCCAACGCCAGCGGCAGGCGGCCCTGCCCGTCGCCGAACTCGCGGGTGGAGAGGATCTCGCGCAGCAGCACCTTCTCGCGCACCTCGTTGGGCAGCTCGATGCCGATCACCGAGCGGCCCGGCACCGTGGAAACCCGCGCCGAGAGCGCCGACATCGAGCGCGCGATATCGTCGGAAAGGCCGATCACCCGGCTTGCCTTCAGCCCCGGCGCGGGCTCGAGTTCATACATCGTCACCACCGGCCCGGGCTTCACGCGCAGGATCTCGCCCTTCACGCCGTAGTCGTCGAGCACGGCCTCGAGCATGCGCGCGTTCTCGTGCAGCGCCGCCTCCGAGAGATTCTGGCGCGGCGCCGGGGCGGGCGGAGCAAGAAGCGACAGCGGCGGCGGCACATAGGCGGGCACAGGCGGCTCGTCGAAGGTGAAGGCGGGTTGCGCCTCGGCCTGGGCGCGGCGGCTCGGCGCTGCGGGGCGGGGCGCGACGGGCTCGACCACCTTTCGGGAGGTGAAGGGAGGCAATTCGACCGCCGCAGCGACATCTCCTGCGGCAGCGGGCACCGCAGGAACGGTCGCGGTCGCGAAAAGCGGCGGCTCGACCCGGCGCAGTGTGCCGCCGGCATCGGGAGTTCTGTCTCGGCGCGAGCGGGCGCGGATCACGTCGGTGATCTTGCCGCGGATCCGTTCGGCATCCGGGATACCCGCATCCCGGGAAGACGTCGAAGAGGATTCGACGAGTTCCGGCTCCGGCATCGGCGCGGTTCGGCGCAGCGACAGGCGGGGCAGACGTTCGCGCAGTCCCGGGCGCGGAGCCGCTGCGCGATGGGTAGCCTCCGACATCGCCGGGACACGCAGCACATGTTTCTCAACCGCCCTGGCCGTTTCCTGCGGCATGCTCCGGGAAGGTCGTTCGGCGGCCCGCGCAACCGCCCGCGTGCCGAGGCGAAGAATCTGCGCCAGGACGCGCAGAAGACTGAGGCCGAGAAAGCGCAGCAGCTCGCGCAGTTCGCGCCGCGTCACGCCCAGGACATGCACGAGGCTCGCGAGCAGCGCCGCGCCCGCGGCGAGCGAAGCGACCCTGAGCGCGCTCGCCGCATCGAGCGGCATCACCCCCAGCGCTGCGCCCAGAACCGCATCGCCGAAGAGTCCGCCAAGCCCGAAGGAATGCCCCCAGCCCGGCCCCGGCACGTGCGTGGCAGCGAAGAGCGCCGCCAGCGCCACCACCAGAGGCGCGAAGACCAGCCGCCCCAGCGACCGCGCCGTGCCGCGATGGGTCACCAGCCTCACACCCCAGCCCAGCAGAAGCGCCGCCAGCGTCCAGGCGCCCAGCCCGATGGTAATGATGAGCGGGCTCGCCACCGTGGCACCGAATTGGCCCAGCAGGTTCTTTGCGGGCTCGTCGCTGGCCGACAGCCAGCTTGGGTCGTCCGGGACATAGGAGCCGAGGATCAGCACCACGCCGCCGCCGAGCCCAAGCAGAGAAAGGCCAAGCAGCTCGCGCCCGCGGCGTTGCAGCGCCACCTGCAGGGTCTGCGAGATCAGCGGGTCGCGGGTCTGGTGGCGGCTCTGATAGGCCATGGCATTCGGTCCTCGTTTCAATCGAACAGACAGCGGCGGATCGCTTCGAGCCCGCGCCGCGTATCCTCGGGCGGCGCGACAAGCGCCACGCGGATGTATCCCTGCCCCGGGTTGCCCTGCCCGGCATCGCGGCCGAGATAGGCGCCGGGCAGCACGCGCACGCCCGTCTCCTTCCAGAGCCGCAGCGCCGCGGCCTCGCCATCGGCGACCGGCAGCCACAGGAAGAACCCCGCTTGCGGCGGCACATAGCCGGGGACACCCGCAAGGATGCGGTCAGCCAGACCGTATTTCGCGTGTCGCCTCAGGCCCCGCGATGGCGAAGCCGGCGCGCAGCCCAGGCAGGTTCGAGCGCTTGGAGAGCGAGTTGAAGACCACCAGCCGCTCCGGGTCTGCGCCGGTGGCGGCAAGCGCCTCCAGCATGCCGGGCGGCGGCGCGTCGCGGTAGATCTCGGAATAGCACTCGTCGGCGAAGACGATGAAGTCATGCCGTTCTGCCAGCCCGAGCAACCGATCGAGATAGCCGCGCGGCGCCACAGCGCCCTGCGGGTTCGAGGGCGAGCAGAGCCAGAAGATGGCCGTGCGGTCGAGATCTGCGGGCGCGAGCGCGTCGAGGTCGGGCAGGAAACCAGTCTCGGCCGTGGCGGGCAGGTAGCGCGATTCTGCCCCCACCGCCGCGGCACCCACGGCATAGACCTGATAGAAGGGGTTCGGCATCAAAACCAGCGGGCGCGCTCCGCGCTTCGTCTCGGGGCAGAGCGCGAGGCAGGCATTGAAGAGCCCCTCGCGCGAGCCGTTGAGCGGCAGGATGCGTGTCTCCGGGTCCACCACGGCGCCGTAGCGCCGCGCCGCCCAGTCGGCGATGGCCGCGCGCAACTCCGGCGTGCCCTCGTTGGGCGGGTAGCGCCCGAACTCGGCCTGCCGCTCGGCGATCAGCGGGCCCACCCAATGCGGAAACGGGTGCATCGGCTCGCCGATGGACATCGATAGCGGCGTGCCGCCGGGAGCGTGCCCGTCAAGCAACGCGCGCAGGCGCGGAAACGCATACTCCGGCAGGTTCGAAAACCGCTCCGTCAATGCCATGTCTGCCTCTTGCCCGGGATCTCGC
>PHEG01000153.1 GCA_002842835.1 Alphaproteobacteria bacterium HGW-Alphaproteobacteria-2
CGCCAGCAGCCGGTTGAGATGCGCGGTGCGCAGAACCTGCCCCTTGGCGAGTGTAAGCCCCGCCGCCTCCACCACGTCGCGCAGTGCATCGAGTTTCTCTGGCGCGGGAGCCTCGTGCACTCGGTAGAGCAGGGGCCGCCTGCGCCGTTCCAGAGTCTCGGCGGCAGCGACATTGGCCAGCACCATGCAGTCCTCGATCAGCCGGTGCGCGTCCAACCGCTCCTTGAAGGCGACCGAGGTGACGCGGCCCTGCGGACTGAGCACGATCTGCCGCTCCGGCAGGTCGAGGTCGAGCGGCTGACGACGGCGGCGCGCACCCTCCAGCGCCGCATAAGCCGCATAGAGCGGACGGATGACCGGCTCCAGCAACGGCGCGGTGGCGTCGTCAGGCCGCCCCTCCTGCGCGGCCTGCACCTGCTCGTAGGTCAGCGAGGCAGCCGAGCGCATCAGCGCCCGCACGAAACGGTGCGAGAGCTTGTTGCCCTCGGCGTCGAGCACCATGCGCACCGCGATCACCGGGCGGTCGGCGCCCTCGATCAGAGAGCAGAGATCGGCCGACAGCCGCTCGGGCAGCATCGGCACCACGCGGTCGGGGAAATAGGTGGAATTGCCGCGGTTGCGCGCCTCGCGGTCGAGCACACTGCCCGGGCGCACATGGGCCGCAACATCAGCGATGGCCACCCAGAGCGCAGATCCTCGCGGGCGATGCCCGGGTCCGACTCCACGGCCTCGGCCTGGGCCAGCACCGTCTCGGGAAAGGCGTCGGGGATACCGTGCGCATGAATGGCGATGAGCGAGACGGCACGCGGCGCCGCCGGGTCGCCGAGCCGTTCGACCACCCGCGCCCGCGGCAGGCCCAGCCGCGATTTCGGGCCCGCCTGCTCTGCCTCGACTAGCTCGCCTTCCTCGGCGCCAGACGCATCGCCCGGGCGCACCAGCCACTCGTCCTGCGCGCCCTTGTCGATCGGCACGATCCGCCCGCCCTCGGCCCCGGCGCGATAGATGCCCAGGAGCCGCCGGGGCTGGAGCGCGATGCGCCGGATGAGCCGCGCCTCGTGGCTGTGACCCTCCCCGCCCGCCGCCTCGGTCAGCCGCGCCAGGATGCGCTCGCCGCGGCCCAGCGCCGGATCCCCCGCACGCGGGATCAGGAGGATGCGCGGGCGCGCGCCCTCGCCTGTCCAGTCGAGCGGCCTCGCCCAGAGGTCGCCCTCGGCGTCGGGCCCCGTTACCTCCAGCACCGCCACCGGCGGCAACCGCTCCGGGTCGCGGTAGCTGCGCCGCCTCTTCTCAAGCTGGCCCTCTTCGGCCAGTTCGCGCAAGAGCCGCTTCAGCTCCACCCGTTCGGCCCCCTTCAGGCCGAAGGCGCGCGCGATGTCGCGCTTGGAGGCGAGGCCGGGATTTCCGGCAATCCAGGCCAGCAGTTCATCGCGTGTCGGCAACCCGCCCATCGGCACCTCCGGGTGATGCGGCGCGAACATAGCGGCCATGGCGGCGAATGGCGATGCCCGCGAACAGGCGGCGAGGGGCTCTCAGCCCGCTGCGGCGATCTCGGCTGCCAGTGCGGCCAGTTCGGCCGCGGCGGGGCCGCGCGGTGCCGTCTCGGCCACGCCGAGGCCCTGACCCATGCTCTCGGCATAGGCGACGCGGTTGGCGAGCAGCGCCTCAGCCACGCCCACGCCCAGCGCCGCCGCTCCGGCTGCCACCTCCGCTGCCAGCCGGGTGCGCGGACGCGCACGGTTGAGCACCACCAGCGCCGGGCGGTCCTCGCGTCGGGCGAGGTCGAGCACGCCTTCGGTGGCCCAGAGATCAACCTGACTGGAGGCCACCGGCACCAGCACCAGCGACGCCACGCGCAGCGCCGGGCGCAGGTCGCCATCGGCTTTCGCAGGGGTATCCACCAGCACGATGTCATGCGTCTTGGCCAGCTTGTCGGCCTCCCAGGACACGCCCCAGGCCGAGGCGGTGGAAAACTCGAGCCCCGGATCGCCAAGCCGCTCCACCCGGGTCATGAACCAGCGTCCGAGGCTGCCCTGCGGGTCGGTGTCGAGCAGCGCCACGCGCCGCCCCGCGCGCGCCCAGGTGACGGCGAGATTGGCCGCGATCGTGGTCTTGCCCGAGCCGCCCTTCTGCTGCGCGACAGTGATAATGCGTCCGGTCATCGGTTTCTCCGCGCCGCTTCACGGCTTTTGCCGCAGCGCAGCATGGCACGAATGAGACAAAGTTGCACGCATTGTGTTGCACCCTCTGGTCAAAGCTTCCGCGCGCGCTATCTGCCTCCGCCATGAATAAAGAGACCCCGACCCTGCGACCGATGGACGACGCTGCCCGCGGGCTTGCTCACCAGCTTCTGGTGCAGTCGCGCCACGCCGCGCTGGCCGTGCTGCAGCCCGGAACCGGGCAGCCCACGATCTCGCGCATCGGGCTTGCCACGACGGGGCGCGGGCAACCCGTGACGCTCGTCTCCGAACTCTCCGCGCACTGGCCCGCACTGGCAAACGGAACGGCCTGCGCACTCCTTCTGGGCGAGCCGGGACAACGCGGCGACCCGCTGACACATCCGCGCCTATCACTGCACGGCAAGGCACGCGTGGTGCCACGCGACACCGACGAGGAGCAGGCGCTCCGGCGGCGCTACCTGCGCCTGCGACCCAATGCGAAACTTTATGCCGACTTCGCGGATTTCCGCTTTGTAGCCTTCGAGGTGGAACAGGGGCTTCTGGTGGGCGGCTTCGGCCGCGCATGGGAAATGACACCCGCCGATATGGGGCTCTGATCCGCGGCGCTCAGTCTTCGCCGCCCGGCGCGACCTTATGCTGCCGTTGCAGCCCGCGCCGCGCCGCCCAGCCGCCGCGCCGCCCGGTCGGGGCCGAGGCATCGAGTCCGGCACGCAGCACCTGCGTCATCGGGTGATCCGGCGCCGCGGCGCCGTGGAGTGCGATGAGCGCGGGAATGAGCGCGCGCGGATCGCTGCCCGCGGGCAGGCCCAGCGCCCAATCGAGGAAGATCGAGCGGCATTCGCCCGGTCCCAGGCCTTCCATGCTATAGGCCTCGCGGATCAGGCCGCGCGGGTCAGCATTATCGCCTGCGTCGATCATAGGGTTTCCTTTCGCTCCACCCCCGCGCGCGCCGCCACATCGGCCACGATGCGCGCCGCCGCCTGCGCCGCCTCGGCCAGCTGCGTGGCGAGCGTGGCCGCATCCGCCGCACCGGTCTCGCGCAGCACGAACGCGCACGCGCCCTCGCCCAGTGCGCCAAGATCGAGCGGACGGTCGATCACCAGCCGCGCCGCCTGGTTGAGCGCGGACAGCAACTCATGCGCGGCGCCCAGCGTCTCGGCCTCCGCAGCCGAGAGCCACCCCGCACGCACCCCCGCCCGCAACTGGGCTGCAACGGCTCGCACCGGCGCACCCGCGACCAGCGCCGCGCCCTGGGCCACAAGCTCGATGTCCTGCATCCGCCCCGGCCCCAGCTTCGCCTCCCAGGGGCTGGCGACGCGCGCGGCATCTGCGGCCCGCGCAATGCGTGCGCGCATTGCCGCAATCTCGGCTTCCACCGTTTCCGGCGCTCCCTTCTCGTCCAGAAGCGCGCGGCGAAATGCCTCGATCTCGGCGCCGATCTCCTCCGATCCGGCCACCACCCGCGCGCGCGTCAACGCCATGTGCTCCCAGGTCCAGGCCTCGTTGCTCTGGTAGGTACGGAACGCCTCCAGCGCCGCTGCGACCGGCCCCTGCCGTCCCGACGGGCGCAGACGCATGTCCACTGCATAGAGTTGGCCACCGGCCATACGCGCGGAAAGTGCGGTCACCAGCGCCTGGGTGAGACGTGCATAATAAGCCGTGATCGAGAGCGGCTTTGGCCCCTCGGAGGCGTCATGCCCGGCGGCATCGTAGATCACGATGAGATCGAGGTCAGAACCCGCCGCCATCGCCCTTGCCCCGAGCGAGCCCATCCCCAGCACCGCCGCGCCGCGCCCCGGCGGCGGCCCGTGGCGGAGAGCGAAATTCTCCGTCACCAAGGGCCAGAACACGCGCAACACCGCACCCGCCAGCGCCGAATACTGCGCGGCGGCCTCCTCGGCGCCGATCAGCCCGCGCAGGTGGTGCACGCCGATGCGGAAACGCCACTCCTGCGCCCAGCGGCGTGCGCCGTCGAGCCGCGCCTCGTAATCGACAGCAGTCTCCAGCGCCGCGGCGAGCCGCGCCGTCAGGCCTGCCTCGCCCGGCCAGGGCGCGAAGAACTCGCCGCCGATCACCGCGTCGAGCACGCCCGGATTGTGCGACAGATGCGCCGCGAGCCCCGGCGACGTGGCGCAGATGTCGCAGATGAGATCGACAAGCTGCGGGTTGGCCTCGAAGAGCGAGAAAAGCTGCACGCCCGCAGGCAGCGCCCGCAGGAAGGCGTCGAACTGCGCCAGCGCAGCGTCGGGCTCGGCAGCGCGTGCGAGACCGGCCAGCAGCGCGGGCCGCAGCCGCTTGAACACCTCGACGGCCCGGCTAGAGCGCAGCGCAGGATAGTCGCGCCAGCGCGCGATGGTCTCGCGCGTGGCCTCC
>PHEG01000154.1 GCA_002842835.1 Alphaproteobacteria bacterium HGW-Alphaproteobacteria-2
GCGGCGCGCGCCTGGCACGCTGGCGCGGGCGCCTGGGGCGGGGTGGGGGACGTGAATTCGCGTTCCATCGGCATCGAACTGGCGAACCCCGGGCCGCTCGCCGCTTTCCCGCCCTTTCCCGAGCCGCAGATGGCGGCACTCGAGGTTTTGCTCGCGGGCGTCCTCGCGCGCTGGCGCATCCCGCCCGAGCGGGTGATCGCCCATTCCGACCTGGCGCCGGGACGCAAGGCCGATCCGGGGCCCAAGTTCGACTGGCGGCGGCTGGCGCGCGCGGGGCTCTCGGTCTGGCCCGAGGCCGCGGCGCCGGGCGGGGCAGGCTTCGCCGATCTGGCGGAGCGGGCGGGCTATCCGGTGGCGGCGGCGGGCGAGGAGGCCGCGCTCGCCGCCTTCCGGCTGCGCTTCCGCCCGGGCACTTCGGGGCCGGTGGTGGCGGAGGACCTGGCGCTCCTCGCAGGGCTCGCGGCGCACTGGCCCGCGGCGGAGGCTTGACCGGCGCGTGCCAGGTGCTTAGCTGAGCGTCGCGCGGATGGCCGGATGGCCGCGGTCCCGGGCCTGCCCGGGGACGAGGAAAGTCCGGACTCCAGGAAGCAACGGTGCCGGGTAACGCCCGGCCGGGGAAACCCGAGGGAAAGCGCCACAGAGAAGAGACCGCCTCCGCATCTTCGGGCGCGGCGGCAAGGGTGAAACGGTGGGGTAAGAGCCCACCGCGGGACGGGCAACCGGACCGGCACGGCAAGCCCCACCGGGAGCAACGCCGAATAGGGGCCTCGTGCGGCCGGAGCGATCCGGCCCAGGGCGTGCTTCCGCCCGAGGCCCGGGTTGGCGGCTGGACCCCGGCGGCAACGCCGGGGCGAGAGGAATGGCCATCCAGGGCCGGGCTCGCCCGGCCCGGACAGAATCCGGCTTACAGGCCATCCGCGCATCTCTGCCGTCAGTCGCCCAGCGCGACGCCCTCGCGGCGCGGGTCCGCGCCGCCGAGCAGCCCCTCGGGGGTGATGGCGACGATGGCGAGGCCCGAGATCATGTCGGCTACCTGGGTCTCGTAGCCGAGCGCGGTGAGTGTGGGGACGAATGCCTCTGCCGAAGTGCCACGCTCCAGATCGTAGGCGCCGAAGCGGTTGAGCGCGTGGGGCAGTGCCGCGGCCTCTTGCGGGTCAAGCCCCCAGTCGAGCAGCGCCACGACCGCGCGAGCGACGTAGGGGATGATGCGCGAGCCGCCCGGCGAGCCGAGCGCGAAGGCAGGCGCGCCGTCGCGGTAGACGATGGTGGGCGCCATCGACGAGCGCGGCCGCTTGCCCGGTGCGGGCGCATTGGCCAGCGGGCGACCGCCCGCGTGGCTCTCGAAATCGAAATCGGTGAGCTGGTTGTTGAGCAGGAAGCCCGCCGCCATCAGCCGCGCGCCGAAGGCGTTCTCGATCGAGGCGGTCATGGCGGCCACGTTGCCCTCGGCATCGACGATGGTGACATGGCTGGTGCCGGGGCGCTCGCGCGCGGGGGCGTCGCCCCAGAGAAGCGCATGGTCGAAGGCGGGCGCGCCTGGTGCCACCTCCGGCAGGGCATCGGCGCGGTCGAGCAGGCGGCCCCGCGCCGCGAGGTAGTCCGCCGCCAGCAGCCCCTTCACCGGCACCGGCACGAAATCGGCATCGGCGAGGTAGCGGCCGCGATCGGCGAAGGCGAGCCGCGTGGCGTCGCCCACAAGCCGCAGGGCCTCCGGACTGTCGGGGGCGAGTCGGGCGAGATCGTGGCGTGCGAGAAGCCCGAGGATCTGCGCCACGCCCACTCCGCCCGAGGAGGGTGGGCCCATGCCGCAGACCTCGGCTTCTCGGTAGGGGGTGCAGACAGGCGCGCGCTCCTTCACCCGGTAGGCCGCGAGATCGGCAAGCGTCATGGCGCCCGGATTGCCTGGCGCACCCTGCACGGCGGCGACGATCGCCTCGGCGACCGGGCCCCGGTAGAACGCTGCCGCGCCGCCCTCGGCCAGCGCGCGCAGAGTGGCGGCATAGGCGGGATTGGTGAGCCGGTCTCCGGCGCGAAGGGGCCGGCCCTCGGGCAGAAAATAGGCCGCCGTGGCGGGAAACCGTGCCAGCCGTGCCGCGTCGCCAGCCACCAGCCCGGCGAGCCGGGGCGAGACGGCGAACCCTTCCTCCGCGAGGCGGATCGCGGGGGCCAGCACCTCCGCCCAGGGCAGGCGGCCCCAGCGGCCATGCGCCTCGGCCATCAGCGCGGGTGTGCCGGGCACGCCCACCGCCCGACCGCCGAGCACGGCATCGAAGAACTCGAGAGGGCGGCCCGAGGCGTCCTGCATCAGCCGCGGCGTGGCGGCGAGTGGTGCCGTCTCGCGCCCGTCAAGTGTGAAGAGACGCCCGCTTGCCGCCTCGTGGTAAAGCAGGAAGCCGCCGCCGCCGAGCCCCGAGGACTGCGGCTCCACCAGCCCCAGGACCGCCTGCACTGCGACGAGCGCGTCCGCCGCGTTGCCGCCCGCGCGCAGCGTGTCGGCGCCCGCCTGGGTGGCCAGAGGGTGCGCGGCGGCGACCATCCATTGCCGGGCGGCCACGGGGCGACCTGCCGCCTTGGCCTCGAGCGCTGCCCGCGTCTCGGGCCGCGCCGCTGTGGCAAGCAGCGCCGAGGGCTCCTCCGGGGCCAGCGCATCGGTGGCCTGTTGGGCAGCAAGGGGCAGGGGCGCGAACAGCAGAAGGCAAAGAAGGAGAAGGCGCATCGCGGGCTCCGCTGGCGGGTCGGGCGCGAGCGAGCCTGTCACGCACGCGCGGGCGGGTAAAGCCCGCGGCCCGGCTTTGCGGTTGACTCGGGCGCGGGCGCGTATAAAAGGCGGACTTCGAGATTTTCCTAGGTGCGGGGCCGCCCGTGCCGAGACCGGAGCAGGACCATGGCGAAGCCCACCACCATCAAGATCCGCCTCAATTCCAGCGCGGGCACCGGCCATTTCTATGTGACCAAGAAGAACGCCCGCACCATGACCGAGAAGATGGCGATCAAGAAATACGACCCCGTCGTGCGCAAGCACGTCGAGTACAAGGAAGGCAAGATCAAGTAATCCGCCCGCCGGAACCGATATGCCGGGGCCACGCCATGTGCGTGGCCTTTCGCGTTTCCGGCCACTTGCAAATGCCTCGCAGGAGCCGCCGATGCCCAGAGACGGCCATTATCTTAACCGCTCGAACTGGCTGCGCGCCGCGGTGCTTGGCGCCAATGACGGCATCGTGTCGATCTCGAGCCTGCTGGCCGGGCTCCTTGCCGCGGACATGGATCGCGGCGCGGTTCTGCTCGCCGGGGTGGCGGGGCTCACCGCCGGGGCGTTCTCGATGGCGGCGGGGGAATATGTCTCGGTCTCTGCGCAGGCGGATGTCGAGATGGCCGATCTCGCCCGCGAGGCGCGCGCGCTCGACGACGACCCCGAGGACGAACTGTCGGAGCTCGCCGAGAGCCTTGCCGGGCGCGGCGTGGCGCCCGAACTCGCGCTCGAGGTGGCGCGCCAGATGACGGTGCATGACGCGCTGGCCGCTCATGCGCGAGAGGAACTGGGGATGCAGGGGCTGGCCGGCGAGGCAAACCCGCTGCAGGCAGCGGGGGCCTCCGCGTTTGCCTTCGCGCTGGGTGCGACCTTGCCGCTCGGCGCGGTGGTCCTGGTGCCGGGACTTTCGATGCTCGTTCTGGTGACGCTCGCGGCGCTGGCTGCTCTGGGTGCGAGCGCCGCGCGCATGGGCGGGGCGCCACGGCGTCCGGCGATGTTGCGCGTGTTGTTCTGGGGCGCGGTGGCGATGGCGGCGACTGCGGGAGTCGGGCGTCTCTTCGGAGTCGCTGTCTGAGCGGGAGAACGAAAAAGGGGCCGGTCACGTGACCGGCCCCTGTGCTCTGCGCTTCAGTGCCGCATCACTCGCGGTTGCCGAGGAATTGCAGCAGGAACATGAACATGTTCAGGAAGTCGAGGTAGAGGCGCAGTGCGCCCATGATCGCCGACTTCTGCATCCACTCGGCATCGCCGTGCGCGGCATGGGCGATGTATTCGTTCTTGATCGACTGGGTGTCATAGGCGGTCAGCCCGGCGAAGATCAGCACCCCCAGCGCAGACACCGCGAACATGATCGCGGGTGATTGCAGGAAGAGGTTGACGATCATCGCGACGATCAGCCCGATCACCCCCATCATCAGGAAGGTGCCCCAGCCCGAGAGGTCCTTCTTGGTGGTATAGCCGTAGAGGCTGAGCCCCGCGAAGGCGATGGCGGTGACAAGGAAGGTCTGGGCGATGGATACGCCGGTATAGACCGCGAAGATGAAGCTGATCGACAGGCCCATCAGCGCCGCGAAACCCCAGAATACCATCTGTGCCGCCGCGGCCGACATCCGGTTGACCATCGCTCCGAAGGCGAAGACCACGATCAGCGGCGCGAACATCACCACCCATTTCAGCGGCGTGCCGAAGATGGTGGCGAGCATCTGCTCGTTGTTGCCGACGATGAAGGCCACCCCGCCGGTGATCAACATGGCGACGGACATCAGGCCATAGACGGCATTCATGTGGGCGCGCAGGCCCTGGTCGATCTCTACAGTCCGGGCGCCGGCCGCCCCTGCGCGCCGGATCGTCTCGAACTCGGCCATTGGGTTCTCTCCTCGCTGGTATCGGGGCGGCCCGCCACGGGCTGCCCTTCAGCGGGCAATATCGTTTCGGGAGCCGCGCGTTTCAAGGTTTTTCGTCGGATTTCAGCAACCAACGTGGCGCTTGCGCGGGCGCGCATCATACCAGTGCGCGGGGGCGTCCCAGATCGGGCGGCAGGCTTCGGCGCGGAGGGCGGTGCGCTGGCGGTGCAGCGCCTCGGCGCGGCGCAGCCGCTCGAGCAGGCCGATCCGGCCGGGAACAAGCGGCGCGAGGAGGCGCCCGATCAGCGTGGCGGTCATGTCTCCCTCCTTCCGGTGATGTGATCGACTCGTTCGATCAAGGAGCTTGATGAATATGGGTGATTCGGGCATATTTCTGAAATGAATGTTTCTGCGGTATGGTATCATGCATCGTGATATGATCCGAAATCTCGACCTCACCGCCCTGCGCGCCTTCGTTACCGTGGCCGAGGTGGGCGGGGTGACGCGTGCGGCGGGTGTGCTGGCGCTCACCCAGTCGGCGGTGTCGATGCAGCTCAAGCGGCTGGAGGATGCGCTGGGCCAGGCGCTGCTCGATCGCTCGGGGCGCGGCGTGGCGCTGACGGCGGCGGGCGAGCAGTTGCTGGGCTATGGTCGGCGGATGCTGGCGCTCAACGACGAGGTCTGGGGGCGGCTCACGCACAACGCCTACGAGGGCGAACTGGTGCTCGGGGTGCCGGGCGACATCGTCTATCCGCATATACCGGGTGTGCTGCGCCGTTTCGCGCTGGCCTATCCGCGGGTGCGGGTGCGGCTGGTCTCGTCCTACACGTGCCGCCGACGGGGTGGTCTGGAAGGCCCGTCCCTTGCGGCTTGCCTTCGAACACAACTGCATCTTCCGTGCCGAGGTGCAGCGCGCGCTCGATGCCGCGGGGATAGCCTGGGAGATGGCGGTGGAATCGGACACCACGCGCACCATCGAGGCGAGCGTCACCGCCGATCTGGCGGTCACGGCGGTTCTGGCCGGGTCGATGGGGCCGCATCTGGCCGCCGTTGCCCACGGCGGCGCGCTGCCCGAACTGCGCACGATCCGCATCAACCTCTACGGCGCGGCGCGCACGCCCAGCACCATCAAGACCGCGCTGTCCGACATGCTGCGCGCGGCCTATGTCTGTGCGGCGTGAGGCGGCAGCGCGGCGGGGTTGGTGACGTTCTGCGGCGCGATGCGCTCGAGCCCGGCGATCTCGGCCCCGGAGAGCCCCATCAGCCGCCAGAGCCCGGCGCCCAGCAGCCCGGCGCGGCTTTCCTCCTCGAAGGAGAACACATGCACGGCCCGCCCGCCTGCGGCGGCGCGGATGCGCCGGTGCAGATCGTCCCACCCGGCAGTGAGCCCGTGGCGTGCCGCGTAGCGCACGGGCGAGAAGGGGCGGCGCAGGAACGTGCGCACGAGGAATGGCTCCTTCTTGCGCCGGTAGGCGTCGTTCGAGCGCATCCAGGCGGCGAAGTCGCGTTCGTAGAGCGCGATCTCGATGGCGGCCCCCGCACCCGCGAGCCCTTCGAGCATGGCGGGCAGGATCGTTTCGATGAACGGATAGAGCCCGCGGATGCCGTGCCGCCCCGGAGTGGCGCCGAGCAGCGCCTCGTGGCTGACGAGGCTTTGGGCGGCGTTCTGCGTCCAGCGTTCCAATCGCGCCGCCGTTGCGGTGATCTCGGGCGCGCAGCGGCGGGCCTGATCGGCGCTGCGCAGGCTCTTGGTGATCTCGCGCAGAGCCAACAGGTCGGGGTTGATACGCTCGATCACCTCCATCCCTGGCGGCAGTCGGGGGATGTTGAACTCCGCCATGCGCTGCATGAAGGCCGAGCCGGTCTTGTGCGGGCCCAGATGCAGCAGGATGCGCCGTTCCGCCACCGGCCCCGCGGCGGCCTGCCGGGCGCGGCGCTCGGCGATGGCGACCTCGTCGAGCCAGTCCCTCGTGGCGATCACGGCGCGGCTCCGGTCGTGACCACCACCTTGCCGGTGGCGCGCCGGTCGCGCAGCAGCGCCAGCGCCTCGGCCGTGCGGTCGAGCGGCAGGACATGGCTGACATGGGGTTTCAGCCGTCCCTCGGCGTGCCAGGCGAAGAGCGTGGCGAGGCTCTCGCGCAGGACCTGCGGGGCCAGTTTCACGTAGCCGCCCCAGTAGAAGCCGTGCACGGTGAGGTTCTTCACCAGCAGGATGTTGGCGGGGATCTGCGGCACCGCGCCGCTGGCGAAGCCGAGCGGAAGAAGCCGCGCGCCCGGGTTGCAGGCGCGCAGCGCCGCGTCGAAGAGCGCGCCGCCCACCGGGTCATAGACAACGTCGGCGCCGCCCAGGGCCTTCACCGCCGCGCGCAGATCCGCGGTATCGCTGTCGATCAGGTGATGCGCACCGGCGGCGCGTGCCACCGCCAGCCGCTCGGGCCCGCGCGCCACGGCGATCACCCGCGCGCCCAACAGTGCGCCCATCTCCACCGCCGTCAGCCCCACGCCGCCCGCCGCTCCGGTGACCAGCAGCGTCTCGCCCGGTTGCAGGGCGGCGCGGTGGGCGAGCGCCACATGCGCGGTTCCATAGGCGACCTGGAAGGCTGCGGCGGTGATGTCGTCCATCGTGTCGGGCAGGGGCACGCAGCGTTCGGCGGGGAAGACGCCGGCGACCGGCCACCTCCATGCCGGGGGTAAAGGGCGGATCGGGGCGCTCCTGGTACTTGCCCTCGATCATCAGCAGGTCGGCGAAGTTGAGCCCGCAAGCGGCGATCCTCACACGGGTCTCGCCCGGCCCGGGTTCGGGCAGTGTGCAGTCGGCGAGCGCCGGGGGCGCGCCGATATCGGTCACCTGGAACGCGCGCATGTCTCCTCCCGGCTTGCCAGCGCAGCCTACCCGCAGCTGCGGACGAGGCCAAGAGCCGAGGATGGTGCGGGATTCGCATTTAGCGATTCTCGCTATGCGGGTAATAGCATTTTGCAACGCAAATTGCAAAACACCGAGGGATTGAATGACGCCGCGGCAGTTCCCCGCCTCAGGGTTGTTCCGCCACGCCGAGTCGGCGCATCAGGCGGGCAGCCGTCAACCTGTCTCTTTGTCAGGGGAAAGCAGAAATATTGCGAGAAAAGCAGGGAAAAATTGGCGCCAGTGAAAGTTGGCACGATTCTTGCTTGATTATGTGTATAAGGTTAACGGAGGCTACAATGAAACACCCGGTCGATGCACATGTCGGCAAGCGCGTGCGCCACCGGCGCTGGATGCTCGGCATGACCCAGCAGCAGCTTGCCGAACGCGTGGGCATCAAGTTCCAGCAAATCCAGAAATACGAGACCGGCATGAACCGCATCAGCGCTTCGCGGATGTGGGACATCGCCCATGTTCTC
>PHEG01000638.1 GCA_002842835.1 Alphaproteobacteria bacterium HGW-Alphaproteobacteria-2
GCGCCACCCGGCGGCCGAAGCGATCGGGCTCAACGATCTTGGCCAGATCGAGGGGTTGTTCTGAGCCGGGCCTGCGGCGGGCGCATTTCGGGAAAGATGAAGGAGCAGGCGATGGGAGCGATGATCATCGACGGCAAGGCCTTTGCCGCGCGTGTCCGCGGGCAGGTCGCCCGGCATGTGGCGAAGCTGAAGGCGGAAGCGGGTGTCACCCCGGGGCTTGCTGTGGTCCTGGTTGGCGAGGATCCGGCAAGTCAGGTCTACGTCCGCTCGAAGGGCAAGCAGACCATTGAGGTCGGAATGGCCTCTTTCGAATATAAGCTGCCTGCCGGGACATCGCAGACAGACCTGCTTGCGCTCCTTGACCGGTTGAACGCGGATCCGGCGATTCACGGTATTCTCGTGCAATTGCCGCTGCCTTCTCACATCGACAGCGAGCTTGTCATCAACCGTATCGACCCGGCGAAGGATGTAGACGGATTTCACATATCGAACGTCGGCTTGCTGGCTACCGGCCAGAAGGCGATGGTGCCCTGCACGCCGCTCGGCTGCCTGATGCTGTTGCGCGATCATCTCGGCAGCCTCGCCGGGCTGGAGGCGGTGGTGCTGGGCCGGTCGAACATCGTCGGCAAGCCGATGGCGCAGAGATGGTGCGCGGCGACTGGGTGAAGCCGGGCGCCACGGTAATCGACGTGGGCATCAACCGCGTCGAGGCGCCCGGTGGCGGCACGCGGCTGGTGGGGGATGTGGCTTTCGACGAAGTGGCCAGGGTGGCGGGAGCCATCACCCCGGTCCCGGGCGGCGTGGGGCCGATGACCATCGCCTGTCTGCTGGCCAACACGCTCACCGCCTGCTGTCGCGCGCATGGACTGCCCGAGCCCGATGGGCTCACCGCCTGAGCGCCTCACGGCAACGTGACGCGGAAGTCATGCCCGCGTTGCGCTGCGGCGGCCAGGCTGTCCGCGAGACCCGAGGAGGTTGCTGTGCCGCGTTTTGCCCTTGCACTTGCCCTGCTTTTCGCCCCGCTCGCCGTCGCTGCCGCCGATCTTGCCCCGCGCGAGGGCTGGCGGGTGATCCCCAGC
>PHEG01000155.1 GCA_002842835.1 Alphaproteobacteria bacterium HGW-Alphaproteobacteria-2
ATCCCAGCGCAGCGCCACGGCATAGTGGCGCGGGTTCACGATCACCACGTCTGATTTCGGCACTTCGGCCAGCATGCGGTTGCGCGCGATCTCCTCGCCACGGCGCCGCCGCGCCTGCTTCATGTGCGGGTCGCCCTCGGTCTCCTTGTGCTCGTTGCGCAGCTCCTTGTGGGACATGCGGTGGCGGCGGCGATGGTCGTAGTGCTGCCAGAGGTAATCGACCACGGCGATGGCCGCGGTGACGGCGAGCGCCAGGAGCAGGAAATCGACCAGCAGCATGCCCATCAGCTGCCCCACCTGGCGCGGCGCTGCGGCGAGGCTGGCGAGGATCTCCTCGCGCCGCGCGGCGATGAAGATCCCGGCAACCAGCGTGACGGCGACGAGCTTCGCCGTGCTCTTGGCAAACTCGAAGAGACCAGACCAGCCGTATTTCTGCTTCGCCTGGGCAATGGGCGAAATGCGCGAGAGTTGCGGGCGCAGCTTTTCGGGCGCGAAGACGAAGGCGCGCTGGGCGGTCACTGCGACGATGACTGCGGCGATCGGCACGAGCCAGAGCGACAGCGTCGTGCGCAGCGACGCCAGGACAAGCCCCCAGACCGCAGGGCCGCCCTCGCTGCGGCCCGCCCTGGCGAGCCAGCCCGCGAGGAGGCTCCCGGCATCCTCGCTCAGCGCGCCGCCGCCGGCGGCGAGCGCGAGCGCGAGCCCGGCCAATGCCGCTGCGCCGTTCACATCCGTCGAGCGCGGCAGTTCGCCCCGGCGGCGCGCATCCGCGAGCTTCTTCGGTGTAGGGATCGGCGATCAGCCGTTCGGCCCAGCCGACCCAGAGGGCGAGCATCGCGGGCGCGGCGAGCGCGAGCAGCGCCAGCCCCGCCCAGGCGAGAGCAGGCGCGCCGACGAGCGCCACCATGAGTTGCGGCATGGCGCGGTTGATGACGCCGAGTGCCACGTTGTAGATCACCGCGACGAGCAGGAATGGCGCGGCGAGACCGAAGCCGAGCGCCAGCGCCTCGGCCATGCGTGCCACGCCCCAGTCCGCCAGGTCGCCCGCCATCGGGAAGGCCCCGGGCTGAAGCACGCCGTAGGAGGCCGCCAGGCTTGCCGTCACGCTCACATGCAGCCCCCCCGCCATGGCCAGCGCCACGCCGCCGATGAGCAGCAGATTGCCGAGCGCAGGCATCGGCTCGGCCGCGGCCCCGCCGAAGATCTGCGCAAGCGACGTCGATTGCGCGGCGACCGAGCCCGCGAACTGGAGCGCCACCACGCTCAGGCGCAGCACGAGTCCCAGCGCCAGACCGGCGGCGATTTCGGTGGCTAGGTAACGCCAGGGCGGGCCATCGCGCAGATCGACGAACGGCAGGCTTTCGGCGACGAGCGGCAGCACGAGCGCGGTGAAGGCGAGCGCCGCTCCGAGCCGCACGCGGGCGGGCAGCTCGAAGCCGCCGAAGCCCGGCAGCAGGGCCGAGACCGCCGCGACGCGCAGAAACACCAGCGCCGCCTGCCCGAGTGCGGCCCCCGCCCAGGCCGCCAGCGCCTCGGCCAATGCCATCATGGCGCGGCCATGCCCAGCAGTGCCGGGCGCGCGTGGGTGGACACCTCCTCGAAGGAAAGCACCGGGTTCGTCACCCCCTTGGCCGCCAGTACCGCGCGCAGGAAGCGGCGCCGCCGCGCCGAGGTGACGATGCCGGGATAGGCGCCAGTCTCCGCCGCGCGACCGATCTTCTCGGCCACGCTTGCGGCGAGGCGGCCGAAGTCCTCGGGGGGCAGGGCCACGTCCATGGCGCCGTTCTCGCCCGGGGTTTCGTAGCGCTCGAATATCTCTTCCCAGGCGGGGGCGAGATGGATGAGCGGGATGGTGCCGTCCTCGCGCTTCAGCTCGGCGGCAAGCTGGAAGCCGAGACGGCGGCGCACATGCTCGGCGATCGCTTCGGAGCTGGCCGCCGAGGGTCGCGCCTCTGCCACCGCCTCGAGTACCAGCGCGAGATTGCGGATCGAGACCTGTTCCTCGAGCAGATGCCGGAGGACCGCGAGCAGCAGATCGACGGGCACCTTCTCGGGGATGAGTTCCTCGATCATGCGCCGGTTGGCCTCGGCGCGCGCCGGGTCGGAGAGCCGCGTGACCTCGTCGAGCAGGCGGCGCAGCGCCTTGAGCGTCATGAGCCCCGCGAGGTTGCGCCGGATCACCTCCAGAAGATGTGTGGCGAGCACCTCGGCAGGCGCCACCACTGTATGCCCCGAAAGCGCCGCCGCCTCTCGCTCGACGCGGTCGATCCAGCGGGCGGGGGCGCCGTAGACGGGTTCTGCCACCTCGCGCCCCGGCGGCAGGCTCGCCTCGGCCTCGGTGCCGCGCAGCAGCATCATCACGCGGCCGGGCTCCAGCCGGTCGTGCGCCTGCTCGGCGCCGTGCATGCGGATGACATAACTGCCCGAGGGCAGCAGCGCGCTGTCGGTGATGCGGATCTCGGGCAGGATGACGCCGTAGCGCTCGGCCACATGGGCGCGCATGCTCACGATCCGTCCGTCGAGCCCGGTTGCCGGGTCGAGCGCCATGGCGATCAGGTCCTCGGCCAGCTCGACATGCAGTTCGTCGAGGTCGAGCACATCGCCGATGGGTCGCGCGGCAGTCGCTGCGGGCGCGGTCGCCTGTGCCGCAGCGGCGCCATCGGGGCGGCGCCGGGCGTGCCAGACGGCAACGCCGCCCAGAGCCGTTGCGGCGGCGAGAAATGGGCCCGCCGGCAGGCCTGGCAGAAGCGCGAAGAGCCCGAGCAGCGCCGCCACCGTGCCGAGTGCCGCGGGGTGTCCGCCGAGCTGGCCGAAGAATGCGAGGTCGGTCGAGCCGCGCGCGCCGCCGCGGGCGAGCAGCAATGCGGCCGCGATCGAGAGGATCACCGCCGGGATCTGGTTCACCAGCCCGTCGCCCACTGTGAGGATGGCATAGGTCTCGAAGGCGCGCCCGAGCGGCATGCCATGCATCAGCGTGCCTGCGGCCAGCCCCACAAGCAGGTTGAGCAGGGTGATCAGAAGCCCGGCGATGGCATCGCCCTTGACGAACTTAGACGCCCCGTCGAGCGAGCCGAAGAAGGTGGTCTCGGCCTGTTCGGTCTCGCGCCGGACCTTGGCCTGCTCGTGGGTGATGGCGCCCGTGGCAACATCGCTGTCGATGGCGAGCTGCTTGCCCGGCATGGCGTCGAGTGCGAAGCGCGCGCCTACCTCGGCCATGCGCGCGGCGCCCTGGGTGATGACGATGAAGTTGACGATCAGCAGCACGCTGAAGACGACGAGGCCCAGGAGCAGGCTGCCGCCCATGATGAACATCGCAAAGCCCTCGATCACCGCGCCTGCGGCACTGGTGCCGGTGTGCCCCTTGCCGATGATGAGCTTGGTCGAGGAGACGTTGAGCGACAGCCGCAGCATCAACGCGGCCAGCAGCACCGTGGGGAAGGCCGAGAAATCGAGCGGGCGCTCGATGAAGAGTGTTACGGTGAAGACGAGGATGGCGAGCGCGAAGGATGCGGCAAGGCCGATGTCGAGCACGATGGCGGGCATCGGCAGAACCATCATAACGATCACCGCCATGAGCGCGACGGCAAGCAGGATGGTGGGTCGGAAGAGTGCCTGACGCAGCTCGCTTGCGGTCATCGCCGCGGGCCCGGAGCGAGCGCCAGGAACGGGCCCGGCGCGGCGGGCCGCCCCGCCCAGTGCCCCGCCGCGAAGAGCGAGCCCGCCCGGGCGGTGGCGGGTGTGTGCGTTGCCGTGCCGGGTGTGGCAATGGGTGGCAGGGCCGCGCGGGGCAGGTCGCGGCGCGGTGGAGTGGCCAACGCGGCGTGCAGGGCCATCACCCGGGCACGATAGGTAGCGGCCCGCTCGGGGCTGCGGGAATGGTAGAGCCCGACCGCCTTCTTCCATTCGCCGGTTTCGGCGTGGAGGCGCTGGAGGAAATGCGCGGCGTAGAGCGCGTTGGCTTTCGGGTCGAGCATCGCTTCGGGCCCGGCGAAGGCCCCGCCGTGCCAGTGCAGGTTGATCTGGAAACAGCCGATATCGACATGCCCCGGAGCGTCGGGCAGCACACGGCGCAGGTGATGGCGCGCGGCGGCGCGGCTCTCGGGCCAGTAGCCCTGGCCTGCAACGTTGAGCGCCCAGGGCCAGGGGCGCAGGCGGTCGCCGCGGCGGCGGCCGGTCTCGGCCAGCGTGACGGCCAGAAGGAGCGCCTCAGGCACACCGGTGCGCGCGGCGGCGTGCCGTGCCGCCTCGATGCAGAGGGTCGACGGATCGGTCGCCAAAGGGTCTGGTGCCGCCGTGGCGAGCGCCGCGCTCGCCTGCGCGGGCGGAGCCAGCGGCGCGTGCTGCCTCGGCAGGGTGGAGAGCGCCAGCACGCAGACCGCCACCGCGAGGCGTGGCGCGCGGCGGCGTCGCGGGGGTGTTCGGGGGGCCGATAACATGGGCCGTGGTTTCTCCGACGAGCCGGTGGCGGGATTATCTGCGTGACAGATCTTTCGATTCGGTAACTTCCTCCGGGTTGGCGGTGCTGTCGGGTGCGGGCGGCGGGCGGTCGCCCGGGCGCGGGTCCGGGTCGGCGAGCAGCCGCTCGATCGCGGCGCGGGTCTCCTGGCTGCGCGCGATGGCGGCGCGGCTGTCGCGCAGGCTCGGCCCGGT
>PHEG01000639.1 GCA_002842835.1 Alphaproteobacteria bacterium HGW-Alphaproteobacteria-2
GCGTGCAACGGTGAAGATGTCCTTGTCGCCGCGGCCGCACATGTTCATCACGATCAGATGCTCGCGCGGCAGGTCCGGGGCGATCTTGGCGACATGCGCGAGCGCGTGGCTGGGCTCCAGCGCCGGGATGATGCCTTCCGTCTCGCAGCAGAGCTGGAAAGCCGCCAGCGCCTCGGTATCGGTAATGGCAACATATTGCGCACGCCCGGTCTCGTGAAGCCAGGCGTGTTCCGGGCCGATACCCGGGTAATCGAGCCCCGCAGAGATGGAATGACCCTCGAGGATCTGGCCTTCGGCATCCTGCAACAGATAGGTGCGGTTGCCGTGCAGAACGCCGGGCCGCCCGCCCGTCAGCGACGCGCAATGCTCCATGCGGTCGTCCACGCCATGGCCGCCGGCCTCCACCCCGATGATGGCCACGTCCGGTTCGTCAAGGAAAGGGTGGAAGAGCCCCATCGCGTTCGAGCCGCCGCCGATGGCGGCCACCAGCGTATCCGGCAGGCGGCCCTCGGCGGCCTGCATCTGTTCGCGGGTTTCCTTGCCGATGATCGACTGGAAGTCGCGCACCATGGCCGGGTAGGGGTGCGGGCCCGCCACCGTGATCGACTGGAAGTCGCGCACCATGGCCGGGTAGGGGTGCGGGCCCGCCACCGTACCGATGCAGTAGAAGGTGTCGCGCACGTTGGTCACCCAGTCGCGCAGCGCGTCGTTCATCGCGTCCTTCAGCGTGCCGCGACCGCTCGTCACCGGCACCACCTCGGCGCCCAGCAGCTTCATGCGGAAGACGTTGGGTTGCTGGCGCTCGACATCCGTGGCGCCCATGTAGACCACGCATTTCAGCCCGAACTTGGCGCAGACCGTGGCCGTGGCCACGCCGTGCTGCCCCGCGCCCGTCTCGGCGATGATGCGCGTCTTGCCCATGCGGCGGGCGAGGATGATCTGCCCCAGGACGTTGTTGATCTTGTGCGCGCCGGTGTGGTTGAGCTCGTCGCGCTTCATGTAGACCTTCGCGCCGCCCAGCCGCTCGGTCAGGCGTTCGGCGAAATAGAGCGGGCTGGGCCGCCCGACGTAATGCTTCCAGAGAAAATCCATCTCTGCCCAGAAGCTGTCGTCGGTCTTTGCGTGCTCGTATTGCGCTTCCAGTTCCAGGATCAGCGGCATCAGCGTCTCGGAGACGAAGCGCCCGCCGAAGATG
>PHEG01000156.1 GCA_002842835.1 Alphaproteobacteria bacterium HGW-Alphaproteobacteria-2
CGAGACGACGCGCCGCCCGCCCACGGGCAGGTGCCGTTCCAGCCAGTCGGCACGGGCGTGGAAGAAGACGAGGTGAAAGGAGGTCTGCCCGTCCTCCACAGCCACCCGCCAGGGACCACCCTTCTTGCGCGGCGGGCGATGTGCGGTGACACTGACTTCGACAGTCACCGTGGCAGGCGGCACAACCTCACGGATGCTCCCGCGGCGTCGGCGGTCCACCACCGAATGGGGCAGAGTGAACAGCAGGTCGCGCGGGCGGGCGATCTCCAGCCCGGCCAGATGTTTCGCGGTCTTCGGCCCCACGCCCTGGAGCGTCTCGACATCCGCAAAGAGAGGGAAGAGGATTTCCGGCCGTCCGGCCATGCCCTAGCCCGCCCCGATGAGGGCGATCCAGGCGTCCTCGTCGATCACCGCCACGCCGTGCTTCTCCGCCTCCTTCAGCTTGCTGCCCGCGCCGGGGCCTGCCACCACCAGATCGGTGCGCGCCGAGACCGAGCCAGAGACCTTCGCCCCCAGCGCTTCGGCCCGCGCCTTGGCCTCGGCGCGGGTCATGCGCTCCAGCGCGCCGGTGAAGACCACGGTCTTGCCCGCCACCGGGCTGTCTGCGCTCCGGGGCTGCGCGGCAGGCTCCACGTCGAGATGCGCGAGCAACCGGTCGATCGCCGCGCGCTCGGCGGGCTGATGGAAGGCAGTGACCAGCGAGGCAGCCAGCACCTTGCCCACCCCATCGATCGAGAGTAGGCGCTCCCACTCCAGCCCCTCGCCGGGATCTGCAGCGTCCATCGCATCGGCGAAATCCCCCCAGGTGCCGTAGTTGCGCGCCAGCACCCCGGCCGCGGCCTCCCCCACATGCCGGATGCCAAGGGCAAAGATCAGCCGGTCGAGCGCGATGCGTCGCCGTGCGCGGATCGCCGCGAGTAGATTGGCGGCGGATTTCTCGCCCCAGCCCTCGCGGTTCTTCAACTGCGTGATCTGACCGGCGCCAAAGCGGGCCTCCAGAGTGAAGATGTCGGCAGGCTCGGCGATCCAGCCATCGGCATGGAACGCCTCCACCTGTTTCGCGCCCAGGCCCTCGATGTCGAAGGCGCCGCGGCTGACGAAATGCTTCAGCTTCTCCACCGCCTGCGCCGGGCAGGCCATGCCGCCGGTGCAGCGACGCACCGCATCACCAGGCTCGCGCACGGCCTCGGAGCCGCAGACGGGGCAGGTCTCGGGGAAGCGGTAGAGCTCTGCCCCTGCCGGGCGGTGGGCCAGATCCACATCCGCGACCTTGGGGATCACGTCGCCCGCGCGGTAGACCTGCACCCAGTCGCCCTCGCGGATGTCCTTGCCACCGCGGATCGCCCTGCCGGACGCCGAGCGTCCGGCGATATAGTCCTCGTTGTGCAGCGTGGCGTTCGAGACGACAACACCACCCACGGTGACAGGGGTCAGCCGCGCCACCGGCGAGAGCGCGCCGGTGCGGCCCACCTGGATCTCGATGCGCTCCAGCCGCGTCCAGGCGGTCTCGGCGGGGAACTTGTGCGCCAGCGCCCAGCGCGGCGTGCTGGAGCGGAAGCCGAGCCGCGCTTGCAAGGCGAGGTCGTTCAATTTGTACACCACCCCGTCGATATCATAGCCGAGAGTCGCCCGTTGCTGTTCGATTTCTGCATGATGTGCCAGCATCTCGTCCGGCCCGTCGCAGAGCCGGGTGAGCGGGCTGGTGACAAAACCGAAACGTGCCAGCCGCGCGATGGCGCCCAACTGCGTGTCGGCGAGCGGTTCGGACACCTCGCCCCAGCCATAGGCGAAGAAGGCGAGCGGGCGGGCCGCTGTCACCGCCGGGTCGAGTTGGCGCAGAGACCCCGCGGCGGCGTTGCGCGGGTTGGCGAAAGTCTTGGCCGATGCGGCAGCCTGACGGGCGTTGAGCGCGGCGAAATCGGCATGGCGCATGTGAACCTCTCCACGCACCTCCAGCACCTCGGGGGCGCTGTCGATCTGCCGCGGGATGTCAGCAATGGTACGCGCATTGGCGGTGACATTCTCGCCCGTCTCGCCGTCGCCACGGGTGGCCGCCTGCACCAGCCGCCCGCCTTCGTAGCGCAGGCTGAGCGAGAGACCGTCGATCTTGGGCTCGGCGGTGTAGGCGAGCGGCGCCTCGGGGCCGAGGCCGAGGAAACGGTGGATACGGGCGTCGAACTCGTGCACCTGCTCGTCGCTGAAGGCATTCTCGAGCGAGAGCATCGGCACCGCGTGGCGCACCTGCGAGAAGCCCTCGGCGAGCGGCCCGCCGACACGCCGCGACGGGCTGTCGGGGCGGACGAGATCGGGAAAGCGCGCCTCGATGGCCGCATTGCGCGTCTTCAGCGCGTCGTACTCGGCGTCGGAGATCTCGGGCGAATCCTCGGTGTGATAGGCGCGGTCCGCTCGGGCGATGGCCGCGGCAAGCCGATCGAGTTCCGCCGCCGCCTCGTCCCGGGAGAGATCTGCCACCGCGCGTCTGTCTTCCACCCGGCCCTCCGCCCTGACCGGGTCCGGATAGCCCCGGGTCTGGCTGAGTGATAAGGCGCGTCGGCCGCGCCGTCCAGCCGCGGGCGCGCGGGCGCCGCGCAGCGCGCCGGAAAGATCAGACTGCGGCGGCGGCGCGTGCGCGGGCAGCGCCTTGGCTGCCTTCAGGGTCGCGCAGCACATAGCCGCGGCCCCAGACAGTCTCGATATGGGTGTCGCCACCAGTGGCCTGCGCGAGCTTCTTGCGCAGTTTGCAGATGAAGACGTCGATGATCTTGAGCTCCGGCTCGTCCATGCCGCCGTAGAGGTGGTTGAGGAACATCTCCTTGGTGAGCGTCGTGCCCTTGCGCAGGCTGAGAAGCTCGAGCATCTGGTACTCCTTGCCGGTCAGATGCACCGGCTCACCGTCCACATCCACGGTCTTGGCGTCGAGGTTGACGTTGATGCGCCCGGTGCGGATGAGCGACTGCGCATGTCCCTTCGAGCGGCGCACGATGGCATGGATGCGTGCCACCAGCTCCTCGCGGTGGAAGGGCTTGGTGAGGTAGTCGTCGGCCCCGAAACCGAAGCCCTTGATCTTGCTTTCCGTGTCATCCGCGCCCGAAAGGATGAGGATGGGCGTGTCCACCCGTGCCAGACGCAACTGGCGCAACACCTCGTGCCCGGTCATGTCGGGCAGGTTGAGATCGAGCAGGATCAGATCGTAGTCGTAGAGCTTGGCGAGATCGATACCTTCCTCGCCCAGATCCGTCGCATAGACGTTGAGGTTGGCGTTGGTCAGCATCATCTCGATGCTGCGGGCGGTGGTGGGATCGTCCTCGACCAGCAGGATACGCATGTCCGGCTCCGCAATGTTCGCGTTTTCTTCACCCCCACCAAAGCCGAGATTGGTTAACCACCCGTTACCCGATGTTTCACGAAACAGATTTCCCGTCAAGGTTGTATCCGGCTCCGCCGTGTTACCCGAAGCCCAGCCTCGCCGTCGCGGGCGAAGGCGGTGCACCACGCGGCAAGTTCCTCCGTACTCAACCGGTAGCGGGCACATGCCTCGTCCTCGGTGATCAGGCCATGGGTCACGGCGCGTGCGACTGCCGCCTTGCGGCTGGCTACCCAGCGCCGGGTGTCGGGCGCGGGCAGGTCGGCGCGGGTCATGCGGCACCCGTCCGGCAAGAGGACCGAGGCGGGCCCCTGCATGCGTCGAAGATACATGTCTCCCCTCCTTGCCCCCGGGGCAGAGCGTTACGGCGCGGACTTAACGGCGGGTGAAGGGGTGGCTTGCGAGTGTCTCGCATTTTCCTATATTGCGCGGCATCGCCAGACAGGAGCCCGCGCCATGGCGCTCGACCGGCCCGGTCCGGGCCTCAACTCTCTCGGCTTTCCGAAATCTCCCGCCGAGACGCGGGTGGTGGTGGCCATGTCCGGGGGTGTTGACTCCTCGGTCGTCGCTGCCGAACTGGCCGCGGCAGGCTACGACGTGGTGGGCGTCACGCTGCAACTCTACGATCACGGTCGCCGACAGCTACCTGGCCGGCGCCACGCCGGTGCCCTGCATCCGCTGCAACGAGCGGGTGAAGTTCCGCGACCTGATGGAGACGGCGCGCGAACTCGGCGCGGACTGCATGGCCACCGGCCACTACATTCGCCGCGAGGCGGGCGCGGCGGGGCCGGAGTTGCACATGGCCGCCGACGCGGCGCGCGATCAGTCGTATTTCCTGTTCTCCACCACGCCCGAACAACTCGCCTTCCTGCGCTTCCCGCTGGGCGGGCTCGCCAGCAAGGCCGAAACCCGCGCGCTGGCCGCGAAATACCGGTTGCCGGTGGCCGACAAGCCCGACAGCCAGGACATCTGCTTCGTCCCGGATGGAGACTATGCCCGCGTCATCGCGAAGCTGCGCCCGGGTGCCGCGGAGCCGGGCGAGATCGTGGATCTCGACGGCCGGGTGCTGGGCCGCCACGATGGCGTCATCCACTACACCATCGGCCAGCGCCGCGGCCTTGGCATC
>PHEG01000157.1 GCA_002842835.1 Alphaproteobacteria bacterium HGW-Alphaproteobacteria-2
CAAGGGCTGGACGACCGCCGATTTCTCGGTCGCCTCCGAACTGCCGCCCGCCGAACAGGCCGCGGCGCTCTGCGACAACAATGTGGACGCGATGGTCTATACCGTGGGCCATCCCTCGGGCGCCATCCAGGAGGCCACGACGGCCTGCGACACGGTTCTGGTGAACGTCACCGGCCCCGAGATCGACAAGCTGATTGCCGAGAACCCCTACTACCGAAGCGCCACGATCCCCGGCGGCATGTATCGCGGCTCGGACGCGGATGTGACCACCTTCGGCGTCGGCGCCACCTTCGTCACTTCGGCGGACGTGCCCGAGGATGTGGTCTATAATGTGGTCAAGGCGATCTTCGCCGACCTCGACCAGTTCAAGGGGCTGCACCCGGCGCTGGGCGTGCTCGACCCGCAGCAGATGGTCTCCGACGGCAATTCCGCGCCGCTGCATCCGGGTGCGGAGCGGTACTACCGCGAGGCTGGTCTGCTGAAATAAACCGCTGAAGGTCCGCCCCGGTGCCTGCCGGGGCGGACCGCCGGACCCCGCCAGAGGTCGGGCCGAACCACCATCCGCCGGAAAACGGGGGCGACCATGAGCCAGCAGGACGAGCCGAAAAGTGGCGGGCGCGCCTTCAGCGAGGCGGAACTGCAAGACCTCGTTGCCTCCAGCGACAGCGGCGCACGTGCACCGGCACAACGCTGGGTGGCGCTGCTGATCGCGGGGCTGGCACTCTTCTGGTCGCTCTTCCAGATCTGGATCGCCGAGCCGCAATTCTGGTTCGGCGAGTTGCCCTTCCGCTCGCCTTCCTCGCCTACCCGGCCTTCGCCCGCGCCCCGCGCGACCGCGTGCCGCTCTACGACTGGGCGCTGGCGGCACTTGGCGCGGGCTGCGCGCTCTACATCTTCGTCTTTTCGCGCGAACTGGCGGGGACCGCGCGCTCGGGCCTGCCAACGCAGACGCAGGTGATCGTGGGTGCCGTGGGCATCCTGGTGCTGCTGGAGGCCTCGCGCCGCTCGCTGGGCCCGGCGCTGACGGTGGTGGCGGCGCTCTTTCTCGCCTACAGCTATTTCGGGCAGGGCTGGCTCATCCCCGACCTGATCGCGCACCAGGGGCGCAGTTTTACTGCCATCGTCAATTCGCAATGGCTCTCGACGGAGGGCGTATTCGGCATCCCGCTGGGGGTTTCCACCGCCTTTGTCTTCCTCTTCGTGCTCTTCGGCGCGCTCCTGGACAAGGGCGGCGCAGGCAACTACTTCATCCAGATGGCCTTTGCCGGTCTTGGGCACCTGCGCGGCGGGCCGGCCAAGGCTGCCGTCGTCGGCTCTGCCGCGACCGGCCTTATCTCCGGATCATCCATCGCCAATGTGGTGACGACGGGCACCTTCACCATCCCGCTGATGAAGCGCGTGGGCTTTACCGCCGAGAAGGCGGGCGCGGTCGAGGTGGCAAGCTCGGTCAACGGGCAGATCATGCCGCCGGTGATGGGCGCCGCCGCCTTCCTGATGGTCGAGTTCATCGGCATCTCCTATCTGGAGGTCATCAAGCACGCCTTCATCCCGGCGGTGATCTCCTACATCGCGCTCGTCTACATCGTGCATCTGGAAGCCCTCAAGAACGGCATGCCGGCACTGGGCGAGGCGAAGAGCCTGCTGGGCATGCTGCTCAAGGCGCTTGTCGGCTTCGCCGTGGCGGGGGTGGTGTTCTACGGGGTCATAGCGGGGGTTCAGGCGCTGCGCGCGACGGCGCCCGGTCTGGCGGGGCCGGTTATGGCGCTGGCGGTTCTGGCGCTCTATCTCGCGGCGATGGTCGAGCGGCAGTCTCCCGCCAAATCGGCCTTCTACGCCGTGCTGACGATGATGGTGATCCTGCTCACCCAGCGCCCCGTGAAGGCCCTGCTGCGCGGTGAGGGCGGACGCGTGGCGGCCGAGTTGCGGGCGGGCCTCGCCGACCTGATCGACGGCATGATCGCGGGCGCGCGCAACATGATCGGCATCGCGGTGGCCACCGGCGCGGCGGGCATCATCGTCGCCACCGTCACCCGCACGCCGATCGGCACCGAACTCGCCGGGCTCGTCGAGCTGCTGTCGATGGGCAACCTCTTCCTGATGTTGCTGCTCGTGGGGGTGTTCTCGCTTGTCCTCGGGCTCGGGCTGCCGACGACGGCCAACTATATCGTGGTCTCCTCGCTGATGGCCTCGGTGGTGGTGAGCCTCGGCGCGCAGGAGGGGCTGATCGTGCCGCTGATCGCGGCGCATCTCTTCGTCTTCTACTTCGGCATCATGGCCGACGTGACGCCGCCCGTGGGTCTGGCGAGCTTCGCAGCCGCTGCCGTCTCGGGGGGAGACCCGATCCGCACCGGGTTCACCGCCTTCTTCTACTCCTTGCGCACCGTCGCACTGCCGTTTCTCTTCATCTACAACCCGGCGCTGATCCTCTACGGCATCGACCTCGGCACCGCGGCGGGGCTGCTGCTCGCCGCCAAGGTATTCGTGGTGGCGACATTTGCCATGCTGCTCTTCGCCGCCGCGACGCAGGGCTACTTCCTCGCCCGCTCACGCATCTGGGAGTCGGCAGCGCTGCTGCTGGTGGCCTTCACGCTCTTCGTGCCGAACTTCTGGCTCGACCGCGTGCAGCCGCGCTTCGAGAACCACGCCCCGGCGGAATTCGAGGCGCTGCTCGCCGCCGCGGAGGAAGGCGCCCGGCTGCGCCTCGTCGTCGAGGGACCAGACTTCACCACCGGCGCGCGACGCAGCACGACGCTGGCCATCGACGCCGCGGGCCCGTCCGCCGGACGGCTCGCGGCAACCGGGCTTTTCCTGGTACCCGAGGGGGAGCGGGTGGCGATGGAAGAGCCGATGCCGGCCTCGCCCTTCGAGAAGAAACTGAAGATATTCGATTTCTACGGCTCCGATCCGGTGGAGATCACCGCCGTGGAAACCCCGGCAGACCGGCTGCCGGCCGAAGTCTTCTACCTGCCCGCGCTGCTGCTTCTGCTGCTCGTGATCGCGATGCAGCGCCGCCGCCAGACCAGCCCGGCCTTCTGAGGAGGCGAGAATGCCCCGAACCATCCTGCTTCCCGTCGATCTGTCGGACCCGGCGAGTTGGCAAAAGCCGCTCGCCGAGGCGGTCTCGATGCTCGACGGCGGCACCCTGCACGTGGTCAGCGTGTTTCCCGATTTCGGCATCCCGCGGCTCGATCTACGACGAGATCCTGCGCGCGGCCGACAAGCTGAAGGTCGATCTGATCGTGATCGGTGCCCACCGCCCGGCGCTGAAGGACTACCTGTTGGGGCCGAATGCCGCGCGCGTGGTGCGCCATGCCGCGCAGTCGGTCTATGTCGTGCGGGGTTAGCATGGCCGGACACATCTTCGGGCGCACGATGCGCGGCAGCCTGCCGGTCGCGGTGGCTGGCGAGGGCTGCTACATCATCGACGCCGCGGGCAAGCGTTACCTCGACGGCTCTGGCGGGGCGGCGGTGTCCTGCCTCGGGCATTCGGATGCGTCGGTGCGCTCGGCGCTGCACGATCAGCTTGACCGGCTGGCCTTCGCGCACACCGGCTTCTTCACGACGGAAGCCGCCGAGACGCTCGCCGACCTGCTGATCGCCGATGCCCCCGAAGGCATCGAACGGGTCTATCTCGTCTCCGGCGGGTCCGAGGCGGTGGAGGCGGCGCTGAAGCTGGCGCGGCAGTATTTCATGGAGATCGGCCAGCCCTCCCGCCACCGGGTGATCGCCCGGCGCCAGAGCTATCACGGCAACACGCTGGGCGCGCTGGCGGCGGGCGGCAACGCCTGGCGGCGGGCGCAGTTCGCGCCGCTCCTGGTGGAGACCAGCCACATCGCCCCCTGCTACGAATACCGCGACCGTCACGAGGGCGAGAGCGCGGAGGCCTACGGGCGGCGCGTGGCGGACGAGATGGAGGCCGAGATCCTCCGCCTCGGCCCCGAAACGGTGATGGCCTTCGTGGCCGAGCCGGTGGTGGGCGCCACCATGGGCGCGGTGCCCGCCGTGCCAGGCTACCTGCGGCGCATCCGCGAGATCTGTGACCGCCACGGCGTGCTCCTGATCCTCGACGAGGTGATGTGCGGCATGGGGCGCACCGGCCGCCTCTATGCCTGTGCCGAGGATGGCGTGGCGCCCGACATGATCACCATCGCCAAGGGGCTGGGCGCGGGCTTTCAGCCGATCGGCGCCCTGCTGACCTCGGCCCGCATCTTTGAGGCGATCGCCGCGGGCTCGGGCTTCTTCCAGCACGGCCACACCTACATGGGGCACGCCATGGCCGCCGCCGGGGCGGTTGCCGTTCTGCACCGCATCCGCGAGGACGGGCTGCTGGCGCGGGTGCGGGAGATGGGCGCGATTCTCGACGCGAGCTTGCGTGCGCGTTTCGGCCAGCACCCGCATGTGGGGGACATCCGCGGGCGCGGGCTCTTCCGCGGGCTGGAACTGGTGGAGAACCGCGAGACGAAGGCCCCCTTCGACCCCGCGCGCAGGCTGCACGCGCGCGTCAAGGCCGCGGCGATGGAGGCGGGGCTCATCTGCTACCCGATGGGCGGCACCATCGACGGGCGGCTGGGCGACCACGTCCTGCTGGCGCCGCCCTTCATCATCACCGAGGACCAGATCGGCGAACTGACCGACAAGCTGAGCCGGGCGGTGGAAACGGCACTCGCCTAGAGGATGCCGTCCTCCGCCTCCTCGACCGAGATGCCAAGCTTGTCGAGGCCATCCTCAAGATAGTCGGGCAGGAGCGGCATGCCGAGCAGATAGTCCACCGTGGCGTTCACCGCCTCGTCGCGGGCCGTCTGGATGGCTTCCTCCAGATCCTCGGGCTCGAAGGTGCCGCGGCCGATCCAGGCCACCGCCACCAGGCTCGCCTGCTCGTCCTCGTTCATGTCCTCGATGAATTCGCGCAACTGCTGCTCTGCCGGGTCGCCGCGGCGCATCTCGAGGATGGTCTCGCCATCGTCTTCGTCACTCTCGCTGTCCCAGTTGCCGACCTTTGCGTCGAGCACCCGCGAGAGCACGATCACCTCGGCCACCTTGTCGGGCGTGATCTCCAGCATGCCTGCCTCCCTGCGCACCCCTTGTGCCCGGAGTTTGCTTGCGCTGCGCCCGCCGGGCAAGCGCGGATCTCTCCTCAGCGGCCCATCGCCGCCACGAAACGGTCGAAGAGATAGGCGCTGTCCTGCGGGCCGGGGCTTGCCTCGGGGTGATACTGCACCGAGAACACCGGGCGATCGGCCATGCGGATGCCGCAGTTCGAGCCGTCGAAGAGCGAGACATGGGTCTCGATCACGCCTTCGGGCAGCGTCTGGCTGTCCACAGTGAAGCCGTGGTTCATCGAGGTGATCTCGACCTTGCCGGTTTCGAGGTTCTTCACCGGATGGTTGGCCCCGTGGTGGCCGTGGTTCATCTTGATGGTCTTCGCGCCAAGCGCCAGCGCGAGCATCTGGTGGCCGAGGCAGATGCCAAAGAGCGGCAGGCCGCGCTCCAGCACGCCGAGGATCATCGGCACGGCATAGGCGCCGGTCGCTGCCGGGTCGCCGGGGCCGTTGGAGAGGAACACGCCCGCGGGTTCCTGCGCCATCACATCGGCAGCGGTCGCGGTGGCGGGCAGCACGGTGACCTCGCAACCCGCCGAGGCAAGGCAGCGCAGGATGTTGCGCTTGGCGCCGTAGTCGATCGCCACCACCCTGCGGCCCGGGCCGGAGCGGCGCGTGTAGCCCTCGGGCCAGGCCCAGCGCATCTCGTCCCAGCGGTAGGACTGTGCGCAGCTCACCGTCTTCGCCAGATCGAGGCCGACGAGGCCGGGGAAGGCGCGCGCCTTCGCCACCAGCCCCGCGATGTCGAAATTGCCCGCCGGGTCGTGCGCGATGGCAACATGCGGCGCGCCCTGGGCACGTATCGCGCGGGTGAGCCTCCGGGTATCGACACCGCCGATACCGATGCGCCCGTGCCGCGAGAGCCAGTCGGCCAGCCCGCGCTCGGCGCGCCAGTTGGAGGGTTCGGTCGGGTCCCATTTCACGATCATGCCCTCGGCCACCGGCTCGGCGGCTTCGTGATCTTCGGCATTGGTACCGGTGTTGCCGACATGCGGGAATGTGAAGGTGACCACCTGCCCGGCATAGGAGGGATCGGTCATGATCTCCTGATAGCCGGTCATGGAGGTATTGAAACACAGCTCCGCCACCGCCTCACCCTCGGCGCCGAAGCCGCGGCCATAGGCGATGGTGCCGTCGGCGAGTGCTATGCAGGCCGTCGGCCGACCGGATTTGGTGGATGAGGCGGACATGGGCGACTCCGCAGCCAGATGCGGCGGCGAAGCTAGGCGCGGCGTGGCGCGGCGTCAAGGCCGATGGAGAAAAAATGTTCCTTTCTAATCAGTTAGTTGAATGTCTGCGGAATCAGTTGTCTCACGCGGTCGAGAGGGCTATCACTCTCCCCTGCGCCACGGCAGCGGGGGAGAGACATGCAGCCAGGCCTGCGCGAGCGCCTTTCGGGCGCGCTCAAGGACGCTATGAAGGCGCGCGATGCGGCGCGCACCTCGACATTGAGGCTGATCAACGCCGCGATCAAGGACCGCGACATCGCGGTGCGCAGCGAAGCACGCCGCGAGGGCGTGAGCGACGAGGAGATCCTCTCGGTGCTCACCCGCATGGTGCGACAGCGCCAGGAAAGCGCACGCGCCTACGAGGAAGGCGGGCGACTGGAACTGGCCGCGCGTGAACTCGACGAGATCGGCGTCATCGAGGAATACCTGCCCCGGCAGATGACGGAAGAGGAGCAGGAGCAGGCGGTTGCGCAGGCGGTCGCCGAGATCGGGGCGGCGGGTGTGCGCGACATGGGCCGGGTGATGGCGCTCCTGAAGCAACGGCACGCAGGGCAGATGGATTTCACGGCTGTCAGCGCACAGGTGAAGGCGCGGCTATGCGGCGCCCGGGCCGTCAGCGAAAGCG
>PHEG01000158.1 GCA_002842835.1 Alphaproteobacteria bacterium HGW-Alphaproteobacteria-2
TGGTGATCGCCATCCTTTTCGGGCTGATGCTCCCGATCACGCCGCTGCAGATCCTCTGGGTCAACATGGTCTCGTCGGTGGCGCTCGCGACCTCGCTCGCCTTCGAGCCGCCGGAGGCGAACGTGATGCGCCGCCCGCCGCGTGTGCGGGGCGCCCCGATCCTCTCGCGCTTCATCCTGTGGCGGGTGGCGGTTGTCTCCGCCCTTTTCTCGGCGGGGGTCTTCGGGCAGTTCCTGCTCTCTCAGGCAATGGGCGGCAGTATCGAACACGCACGCACCATGGCGCTCAACACGCTGGTGGCGATGGAGGTGTTCTATCTATTTTCGGTGCGCTACCGCTACGGCGCCTCGCTGACCCTCGCAGGGCTGCGCGGTACGCCCGCAGTTCTGGTGGCGGTCGGGGCCGTGGTCGCGCTTCAGGCGCTGGTCACCTATGCGCCCGTCCTTCAGACGGTATTCGAGACGGTCGCGCTCTCGCCCGGCGATCTGCTGTTGTGCTCGCTGGCCGGCGGCGCGCTGTTGCTGGTGCTGGAGATCGACAAGCGCGCCGCCCGGGGTTGGCGGCGCCTGGGCGGCTGACCGGCGCGCAGCGGTTCAGTTGGTGCAGCGCTTCTGCGCCTCATCCAGTGCCGCAGAGATGCCGAGCAACGAAAACGTATCGCGCGTCGTGGTTCCGCGCGCCGAAACGCCGGTGAGCACTGCCTCGGTTCCCGCCTTCAGCGCCTCGACAACCCTGGCATCGGTCCCGGGCGAGTCGGGCCAGGCCCATTCACCGTCAACCGGCAGCTCGAACCCGTTGTCCCCGACCTGAAGGCGCACCTTCGACTCCGGCCCGAAGGGGTAGCCGCCGGTGAACGACACCTCGCCCGCCACGCCCGACTCCGGACGGAAGGTGACGTAGAGCAGTATCTCGCCGCGGCGCACCTGCACCTCCTGCCCACCGCGGGTGTTCACCGTCTTCGTTGGTCGCGAGACGACCCAGCATTCGCGCGGATCGGTTTCCACGAACACGCTCCACGCCGTCTGGACGTCGACCCGGTTCTCGGAGACGGCCTGCGCGGTCGCCACGCCGGGCAGGCTCGCCAAGGCCGCCGCAAGGGTCAGGGCTGTGCGGGGAATCATCGGTCGCCTCCTGCTCTGTCTGCCTTATCGGGCGCCGGACCTTCTGGCCGGGTCCGGTGGCCCCTTCACGGTCTGGTGCGCGGCGGACCTTAGCGCAGATCGGCGCTTGTTTTCCAGCCCCGTTTCAGGACATTCGAGGCAGGGACGGCAGGAGGGCAGGAGATGGCCGAAGCAGAGATCCTGGTAGAGGTCTGGCGCGGCCCGCTGGCGGAATCGGTCCATCGCGGGCATGCCGTGGTGAGCGACGCCAGGGGGCAGGTGGTCGCTGCCTGGGGCGACCCTGACAAGGTGATCCTGCCGCGCTCCTCCGTGAAGATGCTCCAGGCGCTGCCCCTGATCGAGAGTGGCGCGGCCGATGCCGCCGGGCTACGGCCCGAGCATCTGGCGCTTGCCTGCGCATCGCATCAGGGCGCGGCCATGCACACCACGCGGGTGCTGCGCTGGCTCGCGGCACTGGACCTCTCGGAGCACGACCTGCGCTGCGGCGCGCACCCCCCGCAGGACGACGACACGCGCCACGCACTCATCTGCGCAGGCCACGCGCCGGGGCAGGCACACAACAACTGCTCGGGCAAGCATGCCGGTTTCCTGACCCTCACGCGGCATCTGCGCGCCGGGCCGGAGTATGTGGAACCAGAGCATCCGGTGCAGCGCGCTGTGCGCGCCACCTTCGAGGAGATGACGGGCGCGCCCTCTCCGGGTTTCGGCTTCGACGGCTGCTCGGCGCCCAATTTCGCCTGCACGCTCTCGGGCCTCGCCCGAGCGATGGCGCGCATGGCCGCTGCGCGCGAGGATGCGGGCGACGGCCGGGCGCGGGCCGCCGCACGGCTGGTGGCGGCGATGCGTGCGCATCCCGAACTCGTGGCGGGCGAGGGGCGCGCCTGCACGGAACTGATGCGCGCCATGGGCGGGCATGTGGCCGTCAAGACCGGCGCCGAGGCAGTGTTCACCGCGATTCTGCCCAAACAGGGGCTGGGCATCGCTCTGAAGATCGAGGACGGCGGCACGCGCGCCTCGGAATGCGCCATCGCGGCCATTCTCGCGCGGTTCGGTGCGCTCGACCCCGCCCATCCGGCGGCGGCACGGCGCCTCAACCCGACCTTGCGCAATTGGCGCGGGCACGAGACCGGCGCGATCCGCCCGGCGGTGGCGCTGGCAGGCTAGCCGCCTTGCCGAACCGGCATCGGCGCGGTATCTCGACAGGATGAAAGCCGGTTTCGAGATGGACGACCGCACCCGCCTGCCGTGGCGCTTCCACGGCGAAGCGCTGGCCTTGCATACCGGAGCCTGAGCGCGTCCGACTGTCGCCATCCCTTTGCGCATCTCTCCGGGAGAGCCCCATGACCGCCGCCAAGACACTCTACGACAAGATCTGGGATGCCCATGTCGTGCATCAGGCCGACGACGGCACCTGCCTCATCTACATCGACCGCCACCTGGTGCATGAGGTCACCAGCCCGCAGGCCTTCGAGGGGCTTCGCCTCGCCGGCAGACCGGTGCGCTGTCCGGGCAAGACCGTCGCCGTGCCCGACCACAACGTGCCCACCGACGCGGGCCGAACCAAGGGCATCGACAACGAGGAAAGCCGCATCCAGGTCGAGGCGCTGAAGAAGAACGCCGCCGACTTCGGCATCGAGTATTACGACGTGAACGACATCCGCCAGGGCATCGTGCATATCGTCGGCCCCGAACAGGGCTGGACACTGCCGGGCCTGACCATCGTCTGCGGCGACAGCCACACCGCCACCCATGGCGCCTTCGGCGCGCTGGCGCATGGCATCGGCACGAGCGAGGTCGAGCATGTGCTGGCCACGCAGACGCTGATCCAGAAGAAATCGAAGAACATGAAGGTCGAGGTCACCGGCAGCCTCGGCCCCGGGGTAAGCGCGAAGGACATCACGCTCTCGGTCATCGGTGCCACCGGTACCGCGGGCGGCACCGGCCATGTCATCGAATACTGTGGCGAAGCGATCGAGAGCCTGTCGATGGAAGGCCGAATGACGGTGTGCAACATGGCCATCGAGGGCGGCGCCCGCGCTGGGCTGATCGCGCCCGACGAGAAGACCTTCGCTTATGTCATGGGCCGCCCGCACGCGCCCAAGGGCGCGGCCTGGGAGGCGGCGCTCGCCTGGTGGAAGACCCTGAAGACCGACCCGGGCGCGCATTTCGACAAGGTGGTGACGCTCGAGGCCGACGACATCGCCCCGGTGGTCACCTGGGGCACCTCGCCCGAGGACGTTCTGCCGATCACCGGAACGGTGCCCCGTCCCGAGGATTTCTCGGGCGGCAAGATCGAGGCCGCGCGCCGATCGCTCGACTACATGGGGCTGACCCCCGGCCAGCGGCTGCAAGACATCGAGATCGACACGGTCTTCATCGGCTCCTGCACCAACGGGCGCATCGAGGATCTGCGCGAGGTCGCCCGCGTGATGCAGGGCCGAAAGGTGAAGCCGGGGCTGCGCGCCATGATTGTCCCCGGCTCGGGTCTCGTGCGCGCCCAGGCCGAGGAAGAGGGTATCGCCCGGCAACTGATCGAGGCAGGCTTCGAGTGGCGCCTCGCGGGCTGCTCGATGTGCCTTGGCATGAACCCCGACCAGCTCGCCCCCGGCGAGCGCTGCGCCTCGACATCGAACCGAAATTTCGAGGGCCGCCAGGGCCGCGGCGGACGCACTCATCTGCTCAGCCCCGCCATGGCGGCGGCGGCGGCGATCACCGGGCGGCTCACGGATGTCAGGGAGATGGTGTGATGGACAAGTTTGAAACCTTCACCGGCATCGCCGCGCCGATGGACATGGTCAATGTCGATACCGACATGATCATCCCCAAGCAGTTCCTGAAGACGATCAAGCGCACGGGG
>PHEG01000159.1 GCA_002842835.1 Alphaproteobacteria bacterium HGW-Alphaproteobacteria-2
GAGTCGCGCAAGCATAAAGCACTGCAGCATCGAAATTTTCTGTGGATCAATATGTTGATATCATTGTGCAAAACACGATGAGAACATGGAAAAGCCGTTGCAGGCGACCGGTTTGCGGGCGGAAAACCGGCGCGTGCCGCCACCAGGCGCGATGCTGCACGCGCGAAGGGTCTGGCGCACCCGGAAACCGGCAAAGGGATGCGCGATCAGCCGCCGTGCCGTGCCCGTGCGAGCGCCGCGCCGGCGCCCAGGGCGGCCAGCTTGCCTTCGGCCACCGCACGCGGCAGCGGCGCGAGCCCGCAGTTGGTGCAGGGCAGCAGGCGTTCCTTGTCGACGAAGGGCAGCGCCGCCTCGATCGTGGCCAGCACCTGCTCGGGGGTCTCGACGGCCCCGGTCGCCACGTCGATGACACCCACCATGACCTCCTTGTCGGGAAGCAGCCCGATCAGCGACAGTGGCACCCGCGAATTGGCGCATTCGAGCGAGACCTGGCCGATCCTGGATGCGTTGATCGCCGGAAAGATCGCCTCGTACTGCCGCCATTCCGAGCCCAGCGACTCCTTCCAGTCGATGTTTGCCTTGATGCCGTAGCCGTAGCAGATGTGCACGGCCGTCTTGCAGCGCAGCCCCTCGGCCGCGCGCTCCAGCGCCGCGATGCCCCAGTCGTTCACGTCGTCCATGAAGGCGTTGAAGGCGGGCTCGTCGAACTGGATCAGGTCGGCCCCCAGCGCCTCCAGCTCGCGCGCCTCCTGGTTGAGGATCTCGGCGAAGGCCATCGCCATGTCGGCGCGGCGGCCGTAATGGGCGTCGGCGATGGTGTCGCAGATCGTCATCGGGCCGGGCAGTGTGCATTTGAGGCCCCGCGTGGCGTGGGCGCGGGTAAACCTCACCTCGTCGCTGTGGACGGGGCGGGGGCGCGAGACCGGGGCGGTGACGGTGGGCACATCGACCACGTAGCGGTTGTCGCGGATGCCCATGCGGGTCTTCTTCTGCCAGTCGATGCCCTCGATATGCTCGAGGAAGCCGTGCACGAAATGGGTGCGGAACTGCTCGCCGTCGGTGACGATGTCGATGCCCGCGTCCTCCTGCAGCTTGATCCACAGGAGCGCCGCGTCGCGCTTGCCCTGCTCGAGATCGGCGCCCGAGAGCCGCCAGGGCGCCCAGAGCTTTTCCGGCTCGGCGAGCCAGGCTGGTTTCGGCAGGCTGCCGGCGATGGTGGTGGTGAACATGGGCGTCCCTCTCTGCTGGTGCCGCGCAGGCGGCTTGCGGGCAGGGAAGCGGGGAACGGTGCGGGGATCAAGGCAAATCGTCGTGGGGTTCGCGGCGGGCGGGACGTGCCAGGCTGGGATGCGGGCCGGGGCGGGGGAATGGAGGGGTTGGCGGGCGGCGTTCAGCCCTTGTCAGGGCGAGGGCCGGTATGGGTGCGCAATGACTGCGCACCCAGCCCGTCTCGCTTGTGGCAACCCCGGCCCTTCACTTGCGCTCAGGGCGTTCGCCGCTGAAAACGCTCCACCGGAGCGTTTTTGACCCGGCAAGCGCCGGGGCCGCGGCTCACCCATCCATCTTCAACGCATTGATGAACGCCGCCTGCGGGATCTCCACCTTGCCGAACTGGCGCATCTTCTTCTTGCCGGCCTTCTGCTTTTCCAGAAGCTTCTTCTTGCGGGTCACGTCGCCGCCGTAGCATTTCGCGGTCACATCCTTGCGCAGCGCGGCGATGGTCTCGCGGGCGATCACCCGGCCGCCGATGGCCGCCTGCACGGGGATCTTGAACATGTGGCGCGGGATCAGCTCCTTCAGCTTCTCCACCATCGCCCGCCCCCGTGCCTCGGCCCGGTCGCGGTGCACCATGATCGAGAGAATCGAAGCTGGCGTAGCCGCGGGTGATCGACTTCAGCCGGTCGTAGAAGTCGAACACCACCTCGTTGAGCGGCAGGTCGTAGACCACCATGGCGCGCGAGCCCGCGTAGGTCAGGTCCTTCTGCTCGCCCCGCCGGTCGTGGCAGAGTTTCAGCACATCGCCGAGGAATTCGTCGGGCACCAGGATGGTGGCGGTGATGCGCGGCTCCTCGATATGGTCGACATGCGTGAGGTCCGGCAGATCGGCGGGGTTGTGCAATTCGAACATGCTGCCGTCGCGCAGGTGCACGCGGTAGACCACCGAGGGTGCGGTGGTGATCAGGTCGATGCCCCATTCGCGCTCCAGCCGGTCGCGCACCACTTCGAGATGCAGAAGCCCCAGGAAACCGCAGCGGAAGCCAAAGCCGAGTGCTGCCGATGTCTCCATCTCGTAGGTGAAGGATGCGTCGTTGAGTGCCAGTTTCTCGATCGCGGTGCGCAGGTCCTCGAACTCGGCCGCGTCGCCCACGCGGGTGTCCGCCACCCGCTTGATCGAGGCGGTGAGGATGCCGATCTCGCCCGGACCAAGCTCGGCGATGTCGACCATGCCGGGGCGCAGGACCGACAGCTTGTCCACCCCGTAGAGCGCGCCGGTCTGCATCATGCGGATGCGATCGCCGCGCTTCAGCACCCCGTCCATGATGCGCACCAGCACCACGACGCCGAGGTAGGCATCATACCACGAGTCGACCAGCATCGCCTTGAGCGGCGCGTCGCGGTTGCCCTTCGGCGGCGGCAGGCGGCGCACGATGGCCTCCAGCACCTCGGGCACGCCGAGGCCGGTCTTGGCCGATATCTCCACCGCCTCCGAGGCGTCGATGCCGATAACCTCCTCGATCTGCTCGCGCACCTGCGCGGGCTCGGCGGCGGGCAGGTCGATCTTGTTGAGGACGGGGACGATCTCGTGGTTCGCGTCGATAGCCTGATAGACATTGGCGAGTGTCTGCGCCTCCACCCCCTGCGTGGCGTCCACCACCAGCAGCGACCCCTCGACGGCGCGCATCGAGCGCGAAACCTCATAGGCGAAGTCCACATGCCCGGGCGTGTCGATCAGGTTGAGGATGTAGCGCTCGCCGTCGCGGGCCGTGTATTCCAGCCGCACGGTGTTGGCCTTGATGGTGATGCCGCGCTCGCGCTCGATGTCCATCGAATCGAGCAGTTGCGCCTTCATGTCGCGCTCGGCCACCGCCCCGGTGAGCTGGATCAGCCTGTCGGCGAGCGTGGACTTGCCGTGGTCGATATGTGCCACGATCGAGAAGTTGCGGATGTGCGAAAGTTCGGTCATGGCGCGCATATGCACGGGAATAATGCCCGCGGCAAGCGGCGGCGCGGCTGCCTGCGCGAACTGCGTGCTCAGCCTGCGCTGGCGGCGCCCGCCTTGCCCTTTTCGGTGTAGATGAGCAGCGGTCGCGCGTCGGCGGTGGCGGCTTCCTCGTTGACAACCACCTCCTCGGTCAGGATGGTCACCAGCGCATCCTCGTCGAGATCCTCGAGTGTGGCGACAACCGGCAGACGACCGACAAATTCCGGGATCAGGCCGAATTTCAGCAGGTCCTCGGGTTCGAGCTCGGTCAGCAACTCGCCGGTCTTGCGCTCGGTCGGGTCCTTCACGTCGGCGCCGAAGCCGATGGCCGAGCCCTTGCCACGTTGCGCGATGATGCGCTCGAGCCCGGCAAAGGCCCCGCCGCAGATGAACAGGATGTTGGTGGTATCGACCTGCAGGAATTCCTGCTGCGGATGCTTGCGCCCGCCCTGCGGGGGCACGCTGGCCACGGTGCCTTCCATGATCTTCAGAAGCGCCTGCTGCACGCCCTCGCCCGAGACGTCACGGGTGATCGAGGGGTTGTCGGACTTGCGGGTGATCTTGTCGACCTCGTCTATGTAGACGATGCCGCGCTGCGCGCGCTCGACGTTGTAGTCGCTCGCCTGCAACAGCTTCAGGATGATGTTCTCGACATCCTCGCCGACATAGCCCGCCTCGGTCAGCGTGGTGGCATCGGCCATGGTGAAGGGCACGTCGAGGATGCGCGCCAGCGTCTGCGCCAGCAGCGTCTTGCCGCAGCCCGTTGGCCCGACCAGCAGGATGTTCGACTTCGACAGCTCGATGTCGTTCGCGCGGTTCTGCTGGCTCAGGCGCTTGTAGTGGTTGTGAACCGCAACCGAAAGCACCCTCTTGGCATGGCGCTGCCCGATCACATAGTCGTCGAGCACCTTGCAGATGTCGCGCGGGGTAGGCACGCCATCGGCAGACTTGATGCCGGAGGTCTTGGTCTCCTCGCGGATGATGTCCATGCACAGCTCGACGCATTCATCGCAGATGAACACCGTCGGCCCGGCGATCAGCTTGCGCACCTCGTGCTGGCTCTTGCCGCAGAAGGAACAGTAGAGCGTGTTCTTCGAGTCGCTGCCGCTGTTGCTTGCCATGTCTCACCTCGCCGTCGGGGAACTGCCCTTCCCCTGTCGCCTGCCTGTTGCCGGAGTCTAGGCCAGCCGGTCGGGCGGCACAATGGCATTTTCCGCGCCAATTCCGGGCTGCGCCCGGCTCAGGCCTTGGCTTCGCCGGGTCGGCTCGACACGATTTCGTCGATCAACCCCCAGTCCTTCGCGGTCTCCGGGGTCATGAAATTGTCGCGCTCGAGCGCCGACTCGACCTTCTTGATGCTCTGCCCGGAGTGGCGGACGTAGATGTTGTTCAGCCGGTCCTTGAGCTCGAGTATCTCGCGGGCATGGATCGAGATGTCGGTCGCCTGCCCCTGGAAGCCGCCCGAGGGCTGGTGAACCATGATGCGCGCATTCGGCAAGGCAAAGCGCATCCCCTTCTCGCCGGCGGCGAGCAGCAGCGAGCCCATCGAGGCCGCCTGCCCGATGCACAGCGTCGAGACCTTGGGGCGGATGTACTGCATCGTGTCGTAGATCGACAGCCCCGAGGTGACGATGCCGCCCGGGCTGTTGATATACATCGAGATTTCCTTCGACGGATTCTCCGCCTCGAGAAACAGGAGCTGTGCCACGATCAGTGTCGCCATGCCGTCGTGCACCGGGCCCGAGACAAAGATGATCCGCTCCTTCAGCAGGCGCGAGAAGATGTCATAGGCGCGCTCGCCGCGGCTCGTCTGCTCGACCACCATCGGGACCAGCGTGTTCATGTAGGTGTCGATCGGGTCTCTCATACCGTGCCCCTGCCTGCCTTTCCGCGCCGGATGCCGATGTCCCGGTGCCCATCTGGTCGAGTCTTAGTGCCCCCCCCGGGGCACCGCAAGACCTGGCCAGGAGGCGGCGGAATTGACGTGCAGGGCATTTTGCCCTATCCCGCGCAGCGAGGTCGCAATTCGGCGGCCCACCGCCGGGACGCGCCGGACAAAGCGTCCCACAGCCTTGCGGCCCGATGCCGTAGCCAAGGACGCGCATGACCAAGTTTTCCGACCTCGATCTGGACCCGCGGGTCCTGAAAGCCGTGGCCGAAGCCGGCTACGAAATCCCCACGCCAATCCAGGCACAGGCCATCCCCGAGGCGCTGAAGGGCCGTGACGTTCTGGGCATCGCCCAGACCGGCACCGGCAAGACCGCCGGCTTCGTGCTGCCGATGGTCACCATGCTGGGCCAGGGCCGGGCGCGGGCGCGCATGCCGCGCAGCCTCGTGCTCTGCCCGACGCGCGAGCTTGCCGCCCAGGTGGCCGAGAATTTCGACACCTACGCGAAGTATACCAAGCTTACCAAGGCGCTGCTGATCGGCGGGGTCAGCTTCAAGGACCAGGACAAGATCATCGACCGCGGCGTCGACGTGCTGATCGCGACGCCGGGTCGGCTGCTCGACCATTTCGAGCGCGGGAAGCTCATGCTCACCGGCGTGCAGATCATGGTGGTGGACGAGGCCGACCGGATGCTCGACATGGGCTTCATCCCCGACATCGAGCGCATCTTCAAGCTGACCCCCTTCACCCGCCAGACGCTGTTCTTCTCCGCCACCATGGCGAAGGAGATCGAGCGCATCACCAACGAGTTCCTCACCAACCCCGCCCGTATCGAAGTTGCGCGCCGCGCTACGGCAGCCGAGACCATCGCCCAGAACGTGGTGATGCTCGAGCCCTCGCGCCGGGACCGCAGCTTCGCCGAGAAACGTGCGCTCCTGCGCGCGCTCATCGACCACGAGGGCGAGGGTCTGACCAACGGCATCATCTTCTGCAACCGCAAGGTCGATGTCGATGCAGTGGCCAAATCGCTGAAGAAGCACGGCTACGACGCGGCGCCGATCCATGGCGATCTGGAACAGTCGGTGCGCACCCGCACGCTCGACGCCTTCCGCGCAGGCGAGCTGAAACTGCTCATCGCATCCGATGTGGCCGCGCGCGGGCTCGATGTTCCTTCCGTGAGCCATGTGTTCAACTTCGACGTACCCAGCCATTCGGAGGACTATGTTCACCGCATCGGGCGCACCGGGCGCGCCGGGCGCGAAGGCCGCGCGCTGACCATCTGCACCCCCGCGGACGCCAAGAACCTCGCCGCGGTGGAAGACCTCATCGCACGCGAGATCCCGCGGCTCGACATCGGCTTCTCCCCCGCACAGGTCGCCGCCGACGACGAGGCCCCGCGCCAGCGGCCGCAGGGCGGGCGACAGGGCTCGACCCGACGGCCCGCGCCCGAGAGGCCCGCCAGGGAGAAACCCGCCGCGAGTCCGGCACCTGAGACGACCCCCGAATCCGGGCCAGAAGCCGCTCAGCCCGCCGCGTCCGAACCCGCGGCACCACAGCGCGGCACGCGCAGCGGCAGTTCCGGCCGCAGCAGCCGCGACCAGGGCCGAGGCGAAGGCAGCCGCGACCAGAGCCGGGGCGAGGCGCGAGTCATCGGCATGGGCGATCATGTGCCCGATTTCCTGATGCGCAGCTTCCCCGGCAGCAGCGCGGGCTGAACTCGCACGCGGCCTCAGGCGGCGGCGACCGCCGCACGCACTGCGGCGACCCAGTCGAGGATCGCATCGAAATCCGGAGGCAGCGCCTCGGCCATGCCTGCCACGAAAGCGTCGAAAGCGGCGCGGTTGTCGTCATTGATCCCGGTCAGCACCGGCACGCCACGGCCCAGCGCCTCGGCGATCGCGGGGCGGAAGCCGCGCCCCTCCATCTCCTGCCGTCCGAGGTTCTGGCTGATGCGAACCACCGGCCCGTGAGGCAGGATGCGCACGTCCATGTCGCAGCGATGCGAGCCGGGGCGGTCGGTGTTGGTCTGCACCACGCCGGTCAGGCGCAGCCCCTCGGCCTGCAACCGATCGGCCACGGCGGCGATCAGCGGGTCGATCCGCCCGCGGCCGGGACTGACGATGAAACCGATCTGCATGGGCCCTCTCCTGCTCCCCTGCCAGGGCGATGATCTAATCAGGCGTCAAGCAGCCTGTCCAGCGCCCCGCTGGGCACCTCCCAGACCGAAGGGGCATCGGGGCCGAAGCGCGCGAGTGCCGCACGCAGTTCTCCGGCCTCTCTTCGTGCCCAGGCCACGATGCCGCCGCGCGCCGCCGGGAAGCCGCAGCCCGCCACCGAAATGCGATCGAGCATCTCCGGCGCCGCCGTCGCCCCCGCGGCCAGAAGCCGCGTCGCCGCCGCAACCTGTGCAGCCGTCACCCGCGCCACGATCTCCTCCGCCGCGAATGTCCGGCGCGGGTGGCGGGCGAAATGCGCCTCCTCGGCCAGCAGATCCTCGATCAACGGATCGGCCACCGCGCCGCCGCCACCCGGGTAGCGATACCAGCCTACCGCCGCCTTCTTGCCGAGCCGCCCCTCCGCCAGCATCCGCGGCAGCACCTTGCCGGGCGCGCCAGGCAGCGGCTGGGCGGGCGCCACCAGGTCGAGCCCGGCCAGATCGTCCGCCGCGAAGGGCCCCAGCGCATAGCCCCAGTCCACCAACGCCGCGTCCGCCTCAGCGGGTACCGCGCCCGAGGCAGCGAGCCACAGCGCCGCACCGCGCGCCGCCGCGCGCAGGCTGGCACCTGCCCCCTGCCCGCCCACCACGCGCAACGGCACGCGGCCCAGCGCCCGAGCTAGCGCCTCGGCCGCAGCGGTGGCCTCGGGCGCGGCACCGGGTGCCTCCAGCACCTCCGCCAGCCGCACTCCCGGCCGCTCCATGTAAAGATCGAGCCCGGCGACAAGCCCGGGCGCGGGCAGACGCGCGGCCAGCGCGGCAAAGTCAGGATCGGGCGCGGTGGTCACCAGCACGGTGCCCGCAGGCAGCGTCGCCATCGCCGCGGCCAGCACCTCGGCGCGCGCCATCCCCTGCCCCGCCTCGGCCTCAAGTGCGAGCTGCATCCCCGGCAGGCCAGCCGCATCGCCAAGCACCGGCAGGGCGAGCCCTGCGCGCGTCAGTGTATCGGCGGCCCGGGCAGCGGCGAAGGGATCGGGCTCCAGCAGATGCACCGCAAACCCCGCGCGCGCCGCCAGCCCAGCCAGATGAGCCCCGCGCGGCCCACCCCCCAGCACCGCCAGCGCTGCGGCGCCGCTGCTCCTTGTCATGCTCAGCCCAGAAAGCCCTGCGTGCGGATCAGCGCCGCAAGTGCCTCCACCGCATCTTCAAAACCGCGCCCCGAAGTATCGAGCGCCGTCTCCGCCCTGCGGTAGAGCGCCTCGCGGCTCGTCAGGATCGAGCGCAGCTCTTCCATCGCCGCCGGGTTGCCCGACATGGGCCGCTCGTCGCCCTGCGCGCGCACACGGCCCATGTGATCCTCAGGGCGGGCGCGCAGCCAGACGGTGTGGAACCGGTCGAGCAGCAGATTGAAGGTCTCGGGTTCGGCGACGATTCCGCCCGCCACCGCGAGGATCACCGCTTCATGGGTGGCGATCACGCGGCTCAGCGCCTGCGCCTCCAGCTTGCGGTAGCCCTCCTGCCCGTAGAAGGCCAGCACCTCGCCCACCGGCATGCCCGCCTGTTCCTCGATCTCGCGATTGAGCTCGACGAAGGGCACGCCGAAAATCCCGCCCATGCGTGCGCCGAGGCTAGACTTGCCCGCGCCGCGCAGCCCGATCAGCGCAACCCGCTGCGCGCGCCGGTCGGCGGGCGGCTCGGGCGTCAG
>PHEG01000160.1 GCA_002842835.1 Alphaproteobacteria bacterium HGW-Alphaproteobacteria-2
CGCCGCCGATCTGGCCGCGCGGCTCGCGGCGCTCGATGCGGGCGCGGCCGACATCGCTGCGGGGCGCGCCGCGCTCGACCGGGCGGAGGCCGCCTACGCCGAGGCCGCCGAGGCGCTCTCCGCGGCGCGCGCGGAGGCAGCGGCGCGTCTCGACGCGGCGGTGGCGGGCGAACTCGCGCCGCTGAAGCTCGAACGCGCACGCTTCACCACCTGTCTCGCCCCGGCCCCTGCAGGCCCCGAGGGCACCGAGATGGTGCGCTTCGAGGTCGCCACCAACCCCGGCGCGGCACCCGGGCCGCTCGACCGCATCGCCTCGGGCGGGGAACTCTCGCGCTTCATGCTGGCGCTGAAGGTGACTCTGGCGGGCGCGCAGGCGGGCGGCGTGACCATGGTCTTCGACGAGATCGACCGCGGCGTGGGTGGCGCCACCGCCGATGCCGTGGGCCGCCGCCTCGCACGGCTCGCCGCCGCCGGGCAGGTTCTGGTGGTCACCCATTCGCCACAGGTGGCCGCGCGCGGCACGCAGCACTGGCGGGTGGAAAAGCGCGAGGCCGGGGGCAGCACGCGCACCATCGTCGTGGCGCTTGACGCGGAGGCGCGGCGCGACGAGATCGCACGCATGCTGGCGGGCGAGCAGGTGACCGAGGCCGCCCGCGCCGCCGCCGAAGAGCTGCTGGCGGGCTGAGCGCATGGCCGGGGCGGGCAAGATCGTTATCCTCACCGGGGCGGGCGCCTCGGCGGAAAGCGGGCTTGGCACCTTCCGCGACGCAGGCGGGCTCTGGCAGAAATACGATCTGGCCAAGGTCGCGACGCCCGAAGGTTTCGCGCGCAACCCCGCGCTCGTGCATGATTTCTACAATGCCCGCCGCGCCAATGCCCTGGCCGCCGTCCCCAACGCCGCACACCGCGCGCTGGCAAGGCTGCAAGCCGACTGGTCCGACAAGGTGGTGCTGGTGACGCAGAACATCGACGCGTTGCACGAGCGCGCGGGAAGCCACACGGTGCTGCACATGCATGGCGAGATCGAGCGCGCGCTCTGCGCCGCCTGCGGCCACCGCTGGCAGGCACCCGCCGAGATGCGCCCCGCAGACCCCTGCCCCGCCTGCGGCGCGCCCGCCACGCGGCCCGACGTGGTGTGGTTCGGCGAAATCCCCTATCACATGGAAGAGATCTACGGCCACCTCGCGGGCTGCACGCTCTTCGTCGCGCTCGGCACCTCGGGCAGCGTCTGGCCCGCGGCGGGCTTCGTGGCCGAGGCGCGCGCGGCGGGGGCCGAGACGCTGGAGCTGAACCTCGAGCCCTCCGATGTCTCGCGCGCCTTCCACCGCCGACGCTACGGTCCGGCGAGCGAGGTGGTTCCCGCCTGGGTGACCGAAGTGCTGGGCGAGGGCTGAGCCGCCCCCGCCCGCCTGGCTCAGTTCATCTTGCCGTGGCCGTGGCCCGCGCCATGGCCCTCGGGGGCGCGGGCGTTGTCCACCGGGACGTCGAGCGTCACCTCGCCCGCATTCTCGAAGATAAGCGTGAGCGGGATGGTGTCGCCGTCGGCGAGCTTCGCGGTAAGCCCCATCAGCATCACATGGTCGCCGCCGCGCGCGAGTTCGTGCATCTCGCCCGCGGGCAGCGGGATGCCGCCCTCGATGGCGGACATGCGCATGAGCCCGCCCGACTCCTCGACATGGGTGTGCAGTTCCGCCTTCTTCGCGGCGGGCGTGGCAGCGCCGATCAGCCGGTCGTCGGTTTCCGAGTTGTTGTGCAGCATCATGAAGACGGCGCCCCCGGAACCTGCCGCGCCACCGCGGGCATAGGCATCGTGGATGTGAATGGCTTCGGGGTGTTCCGCCTTGTCGTCATGGGCGGCGAGCGGGGTCGCGAGCAGCGAAAGGGCCGCCGTGGCGGCGGCGAGGGATGTGCGGATCATGGGTTTCACCTGTCTGTGGTCTGGCCGCCGGAGCGGCAGGGAATCGCTCGGTCAGACAGGGACGCGCGGCGGGCCGCGCACGGCAGGCCGCAGGCCATGGGCGGGGGCGGCCTCGGCCTCGAGCCGCGGCCAGAGCGGTTCCTGCGCCAGGTTTGCAGGGGTATCGAGCACCAGCGGCGCGGCAGGCGGCGCGGCGAAGAGCGCGAGCCCGTAATCGGGGCAGAGGCGGCGCTCTTCGACGGGGTTGCCCTCGGCGTCGAGGGTGATGACGGTGATCGTCGTGCCGGTGCAGAGCACCACCTGCACGGCGCCGGGCGGCGGGACCTGACCGCGGGCACCCGCAAGCGTCGCCCCCGCCAGCGCGACGGCCAGCACGAGAAGGGAGGCGAGGATCGGGCGCATCCGGGTCATGCGGGAAGCAAAGCAGAGCGCGGGCCGGATGCCAAGCGCTAAGCGGCGGGCAGGCGCGAAGGCTATCGGCCAGAAGCCCCGCGGAAAAGGGATGTGCGATGACGATGATCGGCCCGATGGACGGGATCACGGGCACCACCGGGGCCATGGCCCGCACGAAGCCTCGCGTGGCGCCGCTGGTCGATGGCGACAACATCTTGTCGGACCATACCGGGCGGATCATCATGGCAGCCTGCCGCCATGGCGAGATCACGATCCGCCGCATCTATGGCAACGCGGCGCTGGCGAAGGGCTGGACCGCGGCCCGGGCTTCCGCTTCGTGCATGCCGGCTGCGGCAAGAACGCGACCGACGTGCTGCTGGCGATCGAGGCAGTTGCGCTGTCGCATTCCGGCATGGCGGAGGTCTTCGCGATCGCCACCTCCGACCACGATTTCAGCCATCTCGCGCTTCACCTGCGCGAGCGCGGTTTTGATGTGATCGGCATCGGCGAGGAGAAGGCCCCCGAGACATGGCGCAGGGCCTGCACCAGGTTTCACGAGATCGGGGAGAAAGCGGCGGAGCCGATAGCAGAGCTGGCAACGATGGATTAGCAGATCCGCACGGTGATCGCCGAGGCGGGCACGAACGGCTGCCTCATTTCGGGTCTCAACCCCGGGATGCTGAAAGATCAAGGCATCCGCACCGGCACCCTGCCGGAGAAGACTTGGTGCGCCTATCTGCTCGCGCGCCCCACCCTCTACGCCTGCGCCCCGCGCCCCGCAGGCCCGCGTGCGCTGGATCGGCCCGCACTGAGGCGGAAATCGAAAGGCCCCGCCGTTGCGGGCGGGGCCTTGGGAAAACCGTCTCGTCCGGGGGCTCAGGCGGCGGCGGTGGCCTGCGCCTTCTCGATGTCGCGCTTGATCTTCAGCGCGCGCGGCGACAGTTCCTCGTCCTGGAAGCTGCGGCCCAGCGTCTCGGACATCAGCGTCACCTCGTTGAGGTTCGGCAGGAAGCGACGCTTGGTCTTGTTGTTGGCGTGGCTGACGTTGTTGCCAACCATGACGCCCTTTCCGGTCAGTTCACAACGGCGCGACATCGGTTCGTCCTCGGGCAAGATAGGGTATGAAACGCATCGGCGCCGCCCACGGGCAGCGCCGCTCTCGGGGGGTGGCTTTACGGCGAAGGGCGCGGGGCGTCAAGGGGGCCGCGCGCCGCGGCGAGCGTTCAGCCGAAGCGGAAGGCCGACTCGACCGCGCCCATCACATGGTCCTCCAGCGTCTTCACGCCGCGATCCGCGCCCCCTGCCCCGGCCACGACGTGCAGCGGCAGCAGATGCTCCTCGCGCGGGGCGGCGTGGCGTGCGCCCGGCCCGGCCTCCCAGCCCGCGAGCAGCCGGTCGCGCTCGGCCGGGTCGGGGCGGGTGACGGCATCGCCGAGCCAGGCGTCGAAGTCCCCCCCCTCCACGGGCCCCCGTCTGCCGCCGCGCATCGAGCGCATCAGCACGGCCATGTTGTGGAAGGTGTTGCCGGTGCCGATGATCAGCACGCCCTCGTCGCGCAGGGGCGCCAGCGCGCGGCCCATGGCCAGATGCGCGCCCGCGTCCATGTCGGCGCGCAGGCTGAGCTGCACGGTGGGGATGTCGGCTGCCGGAAAGGCCACCTTCAGCGGAACGAACACGCCATGGTCGAAGCCGCGCGCCGTGTCGCGCGCCGTCTCGAACCCGGCACCCGCGATCAGCGCCTCCACCCGTTCGGCAAGCGCCGTGTCGCCGGGTGCGGACCACGTGAGGTCGTAGGTATGCGGCGGGAAGCCGTAGTAGTCGAACAGAAGCCCCGGCGCGGGGTTGTGCTGCACGGTGAAGACCGGCTCCTCCCAGTGGCCTGAGATCACGAGCAGTGCCCGAGGCCGTTCCGGCAGCGTGCCGGGCAGCGCCTCCAGAAAGGCGCGGTGCCGGTCCCACTCGGTGGGTGGATCCCAGTCCATGAAGAAGCAGGGGCCGCCGCCGTGCGGGATGAAATGGGCGGGTTGGCGGGTCATTGCGGGCCTCCGTCGGCAGGACGATGGACCCAATCTAGCCGCCCGGCCCTGCGGGCGAAAGGAGCGGCGCCGCACAATGGCTGTGCGGCGCGCGAGTCTGGGTCAGTTGGCCTGTCGACGCAGGAAGGCGGGGATCTCGATACGCTCGTCCTGGTGCTCGGCCTGCGCGCCGCGCGCCTCACCGGCCACCTGCGGTTCGCGCCGGGCGGCGGCAGGGCGTTCGGCCGCGGGGGCCTGGCCGGTCATCCGGTCGATGAGCGTGTTGATGCCGAAGCGCTTGCGCTGTCCCTCGGCGGCCAGCACCGGCCCGGAGGCACCACGCGGCTCCGCGGCAGGCGCGGCGGCGCGGTCGGGCACCTTGCTGACCGCGGCGCGCAGCCGCTCCAGCGTCTCGGGTGCAGGCATTCCCGGCTGGCGCGGCTTGGGCGCAACGAAGGACTGCGGCGGAGCGTCGAGGGTGGAGGTGGTGACGGGCCCACCGTGGTAGGCGGGCGGCGGCAGAAAGTCCTCGGCAGCCTCGTCGCCCGCATCCTCGGCGAAGATCGAGTCGGTCAGATCATCGGTGGCATCGGCGAAGGCATCGTCGCTCTCCGTGAAGAGCGAAAGCTCGGGCTCCCCGACCTCAGCGACCGGAGCGGACGCTGCCGCCGCCGCCGGGCGAACCTCGGGGGACGTTTCGGCCACGGGATCGCGGCGTTGCGCGGGTGCCGAAGCGACGGCGCTCGCATTGCGGCGCGCAACCGGGGCGGCAGCCTCGCCGCGCACGGCGTCGATGCCGGTTGCCACTACCGAAACGCGCATCCGGCCCTGCATCTCGGGGTCGAGCGTCGAGCCGACGATGATGTTGGCATCAGCGTCCACCTTGTCCCTGATGAGGTTTGCCGCCTCGTCAAGCTCGAAGAGCGTGAGATCGTCGCCGCCGGTGACGTTGATCAGCACGCCCTTGGCTCCCTCGAGGCTGATCTCGTCGAGCAGCGGGTTGGCGATGGCCTTCTCGGCAGCCTGGATGGCGCGGTGCTCGCCCTCTGCTTCGCCGGTGCCCATCATCGCCTTGCCCATCTCGTCCATTACCGAGCGCACGTCGGCGAAGTCGAGGTTCATGAGGCCAGGGCGCACCATCAGGTCGGTCACGCCCTTCACGCCCTGGTAGAGCACATCGTCGGCCAGCGCGAAGGCCTCGGTGAAGGTGGTCTTTTCATTCGCCAGCCGGAAAAGGTTCTGGTTCGGGATGATGATGAGTGTGTCCACAACGCGCTGCAGCGCCTCGACCCCCTCCTCGGCGAGTCGCATGCGCTTCGCCCCTTCGAACTGGAAGGGCTTGGTGACCACGCCGACGGTCAGCACGCCCAGTTCGCGCGCCGCCTGGGCGATGATCGGCGCCGCCCCGGTGCCGGTGCCGCCGCCCATGCCTGCGGTGATGAAGCACATGTGCACCCCGGCGAGATGATCGACGATCTCCTCGATCGCTTCCTCCGCCGCCGCCGAGCCGATCTGCGGACGGGCGCCCGCCCCCAGACCTTCGGTGACGCGCACACCAAGCTGGATGCGGTTCGGAGCACGCGACTGCGCCAGCGCCTGCGCATCGGTGTTGGCCGAGACGAATTCGACCCCCTGGAGGTTCTTTTCGATCATGTTGTTGACCGCGTTACCGCCAGCGCCGCCGACGCCGAAGACGGTGATGCGGGGCTTCATCTCGGTCTGCTCGGGGAGTCTGAGATTGAGGGTCATGTCTGTTGTCCGCCTGTGTCCTGCCTGCCGTCGTCCGCGCTTGTCGCGCGATCCCTTCGTGAAGGATAACCAAGTGAGGGGGCCCGGTCATCAAAAAAACGCAAAAATGCTACAATATCTGGCACTGATCTCTCCATTTCCGGCAGGATTTCGCCTGAGCCACCAGATATCGTCATCACCAGTTCTCACGAAACCAGCGGGCCGCACGCCTCAGCGAGCGGGCCGGGTAGCGATCCGCCGGGATCTCGAAGTCCCACCATTCGTCCTGCGGATGAGCGGCGAAAAGCGCGAGCCCCACGGTGGCTGCGAAGGCCGGCCCGGTGACCGCCTGCGGCAGCCCGTGCACGCGCAGCGGACGGCCGAGGCGCACCTGCTGGCCCAGGATGCGCGCGGCGAGCACGTCGAGCCCGGGCACCTGGCTCGCGCCGCCGGTCAGCACGATGCGCTGGCCGGGCAACTGGTCGAAGCCGGCGGCGTCAAGCCGGGCGCGCACCTCTTCGAGGATCTCCTCGACCCGAGGCCGCATGATGCCGATCAGGTTGGCCCGGCTGATGCCGCGGCGGTCGTGCTCCCAGTCACCGGTTTCGCCGCCGAGTTCGATCATCTCGCGATCGTCCATGCCGGTGGCCACCAGCCCGCCGTGGAAGGTCTTGATGCGTTCGGCCACGCTGGCGGGCATCTCCAGACCCATCGAGATGTCGGCGGTCACATGCTCGCCACCCATGCGCACGCAGTCGGCATAGATCATGTGCTTGCGCAGGAAGATCGAGATTCCGGTGGTGCCGCCGCCCATGTCGATACAGGCCGCGCCCAGTTCTTGCTCGTCCTCGACGAGGCTCGACACGCCTGCCACATAGGCCGAGGACGCGAGCCCCGCGAGTTCCAGATCACACCGCCCGATGGCGTAGATCAGCGTCTCGATGGCATCGAGATCGACGGTCAGCAGATGCATGTCGACCGAGAGCGCG
>PHEG01000002.1 GCA_002842835.1 Alphaproteobacteria bacterium HGW-Alphaproteobacteria-2
GCGAAGGCCACGAAAAGCACTGCGCCCACCGCATCGAAGCTCGCCACCGCGGTGGCCGAGGTGAGCCCCAGAAGCAGATGGAACACAAGCCCCGGCGCGCAGCCCAGCGCCGCGGCGAGCCCCGGATCGAAGGTGGCGAGCTTCAGTTCTTTCCAGAGCGCCAGCACGAAACCGAGATTGACCACCAGCACCAGACCCAGCGTGAGCGGCGCCCGCGGCACCTCCCATGCCCCCAGTGCCACGGTATCGAGCCACACGAGGCCGATCTGGCCCAGCAGCACCGCATCGGCATCGAGATGCACATCGCGGGCGTGGATGTTGATGATCAGCACCCCGGCGGCAAAGAGCGCCGGGAAGACAAGCCCGATGGCCGCGTCCTGCGCCACCAGCCGGGTGCGCGTGAGCGCCTCGCTCAGCACCACGGTCAGCAGCCCGGCCGCCGCGGCGCCCAGCAGTTGCACAGCGCCCGAAGTGGCGCCCGTCATGAGCCAGACGACGACGATGCCGAAGAGCACCGAATGGCTGATGGCATCGGTCACCATCGCGGCGCCGCGCAGCACCAGAAAGCAGCCGAGCAGCGCCGCCGAAGCCCCGACCAGCGCGCCGGTGGCGATGATGGTGAGCGCGATCGGGTCGGTCATGGCCCCTCCCCCGCACCGCTGCGGTGGCCCTTGCCGGTCAGCACCCAGTGACGCGTCGCCTCGGGCGGGTGGCTGACCGGGCGGATCATGCCCTCGGCCTCGAGTCGCGCCAGCGTGCGGCCCGCGGGGCCATGTCGCGCGGCGATCATGCCCTCCTCCACCGGATAGTCCGGGTCGCCATGCGCCGCCGCGAGCCCCTGGAAGGTGGCAAGAAGCCGCGCGCCGCGCAGTTGCCTCCGCCGCGCCGCCCGGGCGAGCCAGCGCGCCACCAGCCCGCGGCGCGGGGCGGCGAGGATCGAGACGACGGTGAGCGCCGTGGCGCAGAGCACGACGAGCGGCCCGGTGGCATAGCCGCGCCCAAGTGCCGAGCCGAGCGCGCCGACGAGCCCAGCAAGCGTGCCGAAACCCGCCGCCAGCAGCACCATACGGCCCAGCCTGTCGGTCCATTGCCGGGCGGCGGCCGCCGGTGCGATCAGCATCGCCGTCATCAGCACCACACCCACCAGTTGCAGCCCCAGCACGATGGCCAGCGCCACCAGCAACGTAAGCCCAGCCTCGAGCGCCGCGACCGGCAGGCCGAGGCTGCGCGCGAAGACCGGGTCGAAGGCGACGAGCTTCAGTTCCTTCCAGAAGAGGCCCACGAGCCCCAGCGCCAGCGCCGCGCCACCGCCCATCACAAAAAGATCACCGCGCAGCATCGCGGCCGCCTGTCCGAAGAGAAAGGCAGTAAGCCCCGCCTGCCCGGCGCCGCCGCCCGCCTGCACCAGCGTGAGGAGCACCACGCCGATAGCGAAGAAGCCGCCCAGCACGATGCCCTGCGCGGCATCCATCTTCAGCCGCGTGTGCCGTGCGATGAGCATCACGGCAAGCGCCGCGAGCCCGCCGGTGGGGCGAAGCTGCCCAGCACGCCGCTCGTCACGCCGAGGATCGCGGCGCCGAGCGCCACAGTCTGCACCGTGTGATCGCCCAGCAATCCGGCCAGCGCGCTCATGCGGCGGCCCTCGCCGCCCGGCCCCGATACAGACCGCCGCTCACACCCCGCCCCCCTGCCCCGTTGCGGGACCGATTGTAGCTTGACACATGGTTTCACTTTTTTTGACACTTGATTTTGACACAACTTTTCGGCTCCAGAAAGCCTTATGACGGGGTTTCGAGGGCGTCTAGAGGGGTGTTCGAGTAGATGATCTCTGGCGGTCGGCGGGGCGGTCGGTGCTTGCCCCGTGTCGGGCGGGGTTGCAGCACCGACCGGCCCCCGTGGGGCCCGGCTTGGTGCTACTGCCGTCTGAGGGTGCCAGCGGCGAGGAATAGGGCCGCGGGGGCCAGCGCGGCGGGGAAACCGCTGGCGGCGAGCACGCCGCATGTCACGAAGGCGAGGTCCTCGGCCGCGTCCCAGATGTCGGCCTGGAAGCGCAGGTACTGCACGGCCTCCCAGGCGGCATAGGCCCCCAGCACCAGCCACCACGGCAGCAGCAGCGCCCCGAGCAGGCCCACGGCCAGCATGTGGCCCGACTGGTTGAGCAGGAAGCGCCACGGCTGGCCCTCGAACGACGAGGGAGAGCGCAGCGCGTCAAGAAAGAGGCGGCCAAAGGCTGTCATCGGTGAAGTCCTCCGGTGGCGGGTCCATGTCCTTGATCTCCCAGCTCGCGGCATAGACGGCCGAGGCCCATCCCGCGCCGAGCTGCCACATCTCGATCACCTGCATCGGCGCGAGATTGTGGTCGGTATTGTCGCGGTCGCGGAAGCGGGTGAGCGTCGTCAGGTCTCCGGCCTGTGCGCGCAGCAGCGCCGCGTCCTTGATGCCGGTCAACGTCATCTGGTCTTCGAGGCGGCCCTGCAGTGCAACGGGGCCGTGCCCGGTGACCGCGACGACCACGCCGTGGGCGAGCCGCCGCGCGCGCTCGGCATTCACCGCGTCCTGGAAGCGGCGGCGCAGCAGGGGCCGGTTGCGCCCGAACTCAGGCATCGCTCACCTCCACGTCCGCCGCCACGGGAAGCCAGGGCCAGGGCGGCGAGACCTCGACCAGGTAGACGCCCGCGTCGATCAGCGTCAGCGGCTCGGTCATGTCCGTGATTTCCAGCGCCTCGCCCTCCTCATTCTGCACCCTGACCGCGCTGCCCGAGGGAAGACCGTCGAGCGGGACGGCAAATGGCGCGGGCCCGCCCGCTGGCAGCGGCGGCACGTCCGGACGCGGCACCACCAGCCCGCCCTGCACCATGTCGCGCGCGAGGTCTGCCGTGCCCTCGATCCACGCCTCGCCGGGGCCGGTGTTGAGCGCCGCCTCGGCGGCATCGCGCAGGCGCAGCAGTCGCAGGGGGCGGCCCTCGGCAATGGAATGGACGATGACCATCATCTTTTGAGCTCGATCAAGGTGAGGTCCAGCAGTTGTATGTTGTTGTTGTTCGGCGTCGCGGTGATGCTGACGCTGCGCGGGCCTGCCGCCATGAGCAGCGACCGCGAGTAGGTGCGGAACTGGCGCGTCGGGAAAAAGACAGTCTGGCTGCCCTCGCTTCCTCCAGCCGCTGATCCGGTGAAGTCATCCGTGGCGGTGATGATGGGCGTTCCATTGGCTGATATCGTCGTCGTGATGTCCCGCGCGGTGGCATCTATGGACCCGATGATGAGAATGCGTGAAGTCTGGTCGAGCGTGAAATTCAGCGTGAGCGGCTTGGTCGATGAGCTCGCCGACCGCAACGTCGTGATCGCATCGTCGGCCATGTTCCCGGTCTCGATGCCACCGCTGGCCACGTCCTGCGACACGATTAGCAGGTCCAGCGTCGTCACCGGTGCCCAGGCCGTCCACTCCGCTTCGCGGTGAGGTACCAGCAACGTGCCGCGCAGCTCGTAGGCCGTGGCGGGCAGCAGTCCCTCGGCGATCACCAGCCGCCCCGAGGCCACGTCCTGCGTGCTGCCGGTCAGCGCCGGGAAGGCCGCGCCAGCCAGCCGCAGCTCCCAGCCGATGCCGTCGGCGTCGGGCTCGTCGCCGTCCCATGTCACCTCGATGCCCGGACGGCGGGGCGCGCCGGTGGCATCCTCTATGGCGATGGCGGAGACAGCCAGGTCGTCCAGCGTGCGCGGGGGCAGGCCCACCCCCGCCGCCACCGGCGGTTCGGTCGGCTGCTCGTCGGCGGGGTCGTGGGCGAAGTCTGCCGCGTCCTTCTCCTGCAGCATCAGCGTGACGGTGCCCTCGCGCAGGCTGCGCTCGACCGCCGCCACCTCGAAGACCTTGGCCTGGTAGCCGAAGCGCTGGGACGTCCAGGCGACGGCGTCGAGAGGGTCGAGCAGCATCGCCTCGGGCGGGGCCGCGATGACGTGGCGGATGAAGCGCCGGTTGTCGTTGACCCAGAGCCGCTGCAGACGCTGCACCTGCGTGGGCGAGAAGACGGCGGGCAGGTCGAGCTCCGCCACGCGGCGCTGGCCCTCGTCGAGTGCCTCCAGGTCGGGGCGCAGCAGCACCGGCGCCGCGCGCGGCTCCCACACGCTCTCGGGCTCTCGATAGGTTGCAGCAAGGCCGTTCCAGACGTCGCCCGGGTCCGGGAAGGGCGTGTGACGGTCCTCCTCGGTCACGATCACGTCGTCGTCGGTGAAGAACCAGACCGGAAGCGCGGGCGGGCCGACCCGCACCAGCAGCCGCCCGCCGCTCTCGGCGTATTCGGCAGCCGCGGCCTTGCCGAGCTCGCCCAGCACGTCGCGCGGCTCGTCGTCGAGCCGCACCTCGAAACCTGCCTCGAACTGTGGCTCGAAGGTGGCGTCGGCGCGCTCCACCGGAAGATCGCAGGCGTTCATGGCGGCAAACCACTGCGGCAACGGCAGTTGCTCCGCCCGGTAGCGGCCGCCCCAGACGAAGCCCGGCACCGGCAGGCGGATGCCGCGCGCGACGTTGTAGGCCAGCACCATCGGGTTGCGGCTGGGTTCGTGGGTCGCGGGGTCGTCCCAGCGGTGCGTCCCGCTGCCGCCCACGCTGCTGTCCTTGCGCGGGTCGTAGACGGGGATGCCGACGACCTCGAAGCGCACCTCGGGGAAGCCGCTGAAGACCTTGCGCTCGAACTTGAAGGTCAGCACGGCATAGGGCACCCCCGTGCCCACCATGTCGGCGGACCATGGAAATTCGGCCGCCTGCGCCTGCACGATGCCGAAGGGCCCGGTCACCGGCTCGGCCGGGTATTTGGCCAGCATCAGCGCGTCGGCCTCGGTCTGTGTGCCGTCGTGCCACCTGATCCAGGCCAGATCCTCGAACTTGCCAAGGAGCGGCAGGCCGAACTCGGGATCGGCGAATATGCCGATCTCGGCATATTCGCCGTTGATGATCAGCCGCGAAATCTGGTGGCCCGGCAGATCACCCACGTCGAGGATGTAGTTGAGGAAGGTGTTGTTCTTCTTCCCGGCCTTGGAATGGGTCACCGCCGGGGCGGCGGCAGTGCCCGATGTAGCGTAAAGGCCAACGATGAAGCTCTGCGGGTTGACGCCACCCGTGAGCGTCTGCTCGGTGCGCAGCCCGGGCTTGGGCACCTTGGGCGGGGCGAACAGCACCGACTGCAAGGCTGAGACGGCCACCGTGACAAGCAGCTTGCCGAAGGTCGTGGCCAGGAAGGTGCCGACGGCCGAGGCCTTGAAGGCGGCGGCGGCGGCGGCGATGGCGGGGGCGGCGGCGGGCATCTCAGTCCACCCGGAAGGTGCGGCGCGCCGCCGAGAGCGGCATCAGCCCCATGCCGCGGCGCCCCATCACATAGACGCATTGGCCCTGCACCACGCCCAGTGCCGGGCCCTCGGCAGTCTCCACCTCTGCCAGGTCGCCCGGCCAGGCCATCGCGGGCGGCACCTCGGCGAAGAGGCTCTGCGCCAGCGCGACGTGATCGGCGAAGCCCAGCGCGGCCAACCGCGCGTAGCCGTCATCGAGCGTGGCATACCGCCCGCGCAGTGACGCCGCCGGGTCAAGCCCGGTCACGGCCTCCACCGCGCCCGCGGCGAAGAGCGCGCAGTCCAGATCGCCCGGCCGGAACTCGCTGCGCGCGGCGCGGGCGAGGAAGGCGGTCAGCCGGGCATGCCAGTCGGTACACCTCATTTCTTGGGCTCCGCCTTCTTCTCGCCCCAGATTGTCTGCACGCTGCCCGAGATGTCGCCGTAGCGCCGGAAGCGGTCGCCACCGCGCATCTTCTGGGCCTCGTCGGACTTCTTCAGCGGCACGGTGAAGGTCAGCGCGCGCATCCCGCTCGCCAGCCGCAGGGTCACGCCGCCTTCGCCGCCCGGGGCAGGGCGCAGCTCCTCCAGTGTCTCGACCGCGCCCTCTGTCTCCAGGTGCGGCTCCGCCAGCAGTGACATGGTCTCGGGATCGAGATGCGCCTGGTGGATCTGGAAGGGCGCACCGCGCAGGTCGTAGAGCCGGATCAGCGCCAGCACCTCGGGTGCGAGACCCGAGACGCGGACCTCCTGGCGCTGTACGTCGAGCCCCTTGCGCGAGACCACGCCCACCGCGTCGGTCAGCACCCCGGCGCCGTGGTAGAGCCGCGGCTCGCCCGCGATGGTGAACTCGCTCTCGTAGGCGCCCGACCAGAAACCGGCGGGCGCGGGCGCGCCCGTCTGCCGGTTGCGCGCGATGATCCAGATCAGCGTCTCGGTCGCGAGCTGGCGGCGCGTGGCGAGGTGTGTCAGCACCGGCTGGGGCAGGTCTCGCATCGTCTCACCTCAGGGTCTGGAGCCAGCGCAGCGCCAGCCCGTCTGTGACGGTGGCGCGCGCCCGGCCGGGCTGCACCGAGCCGGGCACCACGATGGCCTTGCAGGCGGGCGATCGCAGCGCGACCGCGGCGCCCGGCACCGCGCCGGGCCGCAGGTGGGGCCGCACCTCGAAGAGCGCCGTCGCTCCCGCCCCGTCGGCCACGACGGGGCCGTTCGAGACCTCGTGCAGCGCGAAGCGGGCGGGGCTCGAAAGGTATTCGAAGGCCAGCAGATCGCCCGTCGAAAGGGCATATCCGGCGGGCAGCCCGGCCAGCCCGATCATCCGCGCGTCGCCCGCGTCGAGCGCGCCGATCACCGGCAGGGCGCCGCCCAGGATCAGCCCGCCCGGATCGGCCAGCGGGAAGCGTCGCTTCGGGTCGGCGATCATGAAGCTGCCACCGTTGCGCACGAGGTTGACCAGCGCCTTCTGCGCGCGCAGCTCCTCGGCCAGGATGCGCCCGAAGATCATCTCGCCGGTCCAGAGGTCCGGCCCCACCCGCGCGCTCAGTATCTCGCCGCCGCCGGTGCCGCTGATCGCCACCTGTTCGGGAAGGTCGAAGACCGCGTCGGTCAGCAGCAGCCGGTCCTGGAAGGCGGCAAGCGGGAGGGGGAAGACGGCGGCACTCATCCCAGCACCCCGCCCACGCGGTCGATCTCGCGCTGCCGGATCGGCAGCACGCTGTCGGAAAAGCGGTCGATGCCCTCGCGCGTCACCCGCGCCGCCACCCGCTCGGAGGAGGCCTCGATCCGCGCGTCCAGGTCTCCCGAGAGCCGCAGATCGACCATCAGGCGCTCGGGCCCTCCGCCCGCGCCGCCGCCCCCGGCGCCGCCGCGTCCGCCGGGGGGCGCGAAGCCCGGGCCGCCCACCCGCCCGCCAGCCGCCAGCCGTGTCAGCCCGCGCCCGCTGTTGATCGCCTCCAGCAGCGGCAGGCTGCGCGCGGCCGAGGCGGCGTTGACCACGAACTCCCCGTCCGAGAGCAGCGCCGGGATGCGGTCGTCGCGCGGCCCGCCCGGGCCGCTGACCCGCCCGCCGCCCGCCGCCTTCACGGCGCCGCCCAAGATGTCTCCGATCAGCCCGCCGCCGTCGCCGAAGAAGCTGGCGAGCGGCCCCTGGCCCAGCAGCGCCCCCTGCGCCACGGTGCGCAACAGCGTCGAGAGCAGGTTCTTCAGCACGTCCTCGGCCTTCTCGCCGCGGAAGACGACGCCGTCGAGGAAGTCGAAGGCCGCCTGACCCACGCCCTCGAAGATCGCGCGCTGCGCCTCGAGGGTCTCGTCGAGGCGCAGGTTCGCGGCGATCTCCGCCTCGATCTCGCGCGTCTGCTCGGCCGTCGCCCCGGTCAGCTGCCCGCGCAGTCGGATCATCTCGCGCTGTATCGGGTCTGTCTCCAGCAGCAGGTCGCGCTCGTCTCTCAGCCGTGCGAAGACCCGCTCGATGGCCTCCGCCTGCCGCTCGGCCTCGCGCGTCTCGGCCGAGCGTCCGCCGCCCCCCTGGCGGGAGCGCTCGCTGTCGAAGGTCCGCGCCGCCTGGGCCGCGATCTGCCTGCCGATGTCGCTCTGCGGGTCCTGCACGTCGGCCGCGCGCAGCTGGCGGCGGACGAATGCGTCGCGGTCGGGCAGGCGCGCGATCTCCTCGCGCTCGCGCAAGCTGTCCAGGACATTGCCCTGGCGCTGCGCCAGCCGCTCCGCCTCCATCGCCTCCAGCTTGTTGCGGATGGCAATTGCCTCGCCATCGATGGCGGCGCCGTGCTCGTTACGCAGGCGGATCATCTCTCGCTGCACAGGGTCCGCCACGAACATCAGCTGCAGCTCCAGATCCAGCGAAGCTGACAGATCCCTGACCGCCTGTTCCTGCCGCCGCGCCTCGTTGGCCGCATCCTCGGCGGCGCGCATGGCGGCGGCCTGTGCCTCCGCTTCGTCGAAGCGCCTTTGCACGAGCGTCTCGAGCACGGCCGCCTCGGCGGTCCCCTCGGCCACTCCCGCCTTGCGCGTCGCCTCGAATTGCGCCTGCGCGACCTCGCCGCGCTGCAGGGCCGCGATCTCCTGCTCGATCGAGCCGCGCACGGCCTCGAAGCGCTCGCGCGCCGCTTCGGCCGCAGCCTCCGCCGCATTGCGTGCGGCCTCGTCCTCGTTCTCGCGGGCTGCACCCAGCCTGCCCTCGACCGCGGCCAGATCGGCCTGCCGCGCGGCGATGCGGGCCTCGATCTCTCGCAGCCGAGCTTCAAGCCCCTCTGCCTGGCGCGCGGGAAACGGGTCGCCAGCGCCGCGCAGGGAAGCGGCCAGCGCACTCATGCGACGGCGGTCCGCCTCGAGATCGGCGATCTCGGACGATATCTCGAAGGCCGCAACGCGGTCCGGCGGAAAGAGGTCCTCGCGGATGCGCGCCACGCCGCGGGCCATCTGCTCCAGTACGGCGGGCAGCCGCACACTCTCGCTGATGACGCGCCCCATCTCCTCGCGCAGCAGCCGCAGCTCCTCGGTCAGGGTATCCCCTGCTCCCGCCAGCGTGCCGCGCGCAGCAGCCTCGCCTGCTCCTCCGACCTGGCGGCGCACCTGCGCGAGGATAAGTGCCTGCGCCTCGGCCGCGCGGCCGGTGTCCTGCATCACGCGGATCATCTCGATCTGTGCTGCGGAAAAACTGACGCCCACCCGCCGCAGGGCTGCGAGGCCCTGTTCCGGGTCCTCCAGCGCCTTGGCGAGCTGCACTGCGGACGAGCTGAGCGTGCCGAAGCCGGTTGCTGCGAGATCCTGAGACAGGCTCAGCACCTCGTCGAACGTCTGTCCGGCGATGGAACGGAAGGTCAGCAGTTGCGCCGCCGCCGCTCGAACCTCGCCGGTGGAAGCAAGCGTCGCCAGGCCGACGCTGCGCGCCTGCCGCTCGATCTGCTCTATGGTGCGTCCCGCGGCACCGCCGGTGGCGCGGATCAGCTGCTCGGTCGTTCGGATCTGCCTCTCCACATCCGCGAAGGCGCGCAGCGCCAGTCCCGCAGCGGCCACCATGGCGGCGCCCATGGCCGCGCCAGCGCGCCCGGCCACTCTTGCCGCCCCCTCGACGCGCCGCGTGCCCTCCGCCGTGGCGTCGAGTTCGCGCACTGCCTGGCGCGCATCCGCGGCAATCCGCATGGACACCGTGAAGCTCATGTCAGTGCCCCTCTCACCCGGCCCGGCCGTTCATCGCGCGCACCGCCTCGGCTTCCATCACCTGCAGCCCCGCCCAGATCGCGGGCGTCACCCGGATCCCCGCGGCGGCGAGGCCGCAGCGCACGCCCGTGTAGTCGAGGCCGATCACAGCGATCCCACCCATGCCGCCCGCCACGACGCGCCACTGCGAGGCGACGGCCAGGAAGGCCAGCACGGCGGGCACGTTCTGGCGCCACACGCCCTCGTGCGGCTCCTCGCGCCGCGCGGCCAGCGCGTCCAGATCCCCGGGCGGCACGCCGAAGGCGCGCGCCTGCTCCAGGATATCCGGGCCGGGCGGCTCGGCCGTCTCCGCACCGCGGGCCCACTCCCGCGCCGCCCATCTCAGTTTCCCTCCACGACCCTGGTCTGCGCGCGGACATAGGCGCGTACCAGCGCCAGCCGCACATGCGGCAGCGCCAGCACGCGCTCGCGCAGCTCGTCGTTGTAGTCGAGTGCCTTCCCGGCCTCGTCCACCAAATCCTCGAGCCGCACCAGAACGCGCCGCAGGTACTCCTTCGAGGCCTCGGCCGCGCCCAGGTCGCCGGTGTCCGTCTCGGCTTCCGGCAGGATGCGGAAGCGCGCCTTCAGCGTCTCCGCCTTCCAGCCGCCGTCGACGGGCACCTGCACCTCGACCGAGTGGGTGAATTCTGGGTTGTCCACGATGCGGAACATCTCGCCTCCTCGGGTTCGGGGTCAGGTTAGGGTCAGGGTCCACTGGTCGTCGCCTGCGACGGGCAGCGGCACCAGGCGCAACGGCCACTCCTTGATGCCCTGCTGGTTTTCCAGGCCCTGCGGGCGCTGCACCTGCGCCGAGGGGACGTCGATCTGCGCGATCCGTCCCGCCTGCGTGCCGTGGCGCAGCGCCACCGCCACGCGGGTCTGGTCGCGCGCGATCTGGAAGGGGTCCCACGTCGTCAGCGGCAGCGCCTCCACCCGGGTCTCCACCAGCTCGGCGCGCTCGGTGACGATCACCTGCTCGGCACCCACCAGGAAGCGGCCCTCCACGGTGTTGCCCAGCGCGAGCGAGAAGGCGCGCATCACCAGCGCCTGCCCGCCGATGGTGAAGAGCGGCGTGCGCGCGCTCGTCACCGGATCGGGCGCCTGGAAGTTCGTGAGTGTCGGCACCGGCGGGGCCTGCTCGACGGGCAGGGTGAAGAGGCCGCGGAACTCGAAGCGCAGCTTCGGGTTGGTCTGCGCGTCGAGCGCCATGGTCACGGTGCCGCGCGCCCCGGAGAGGGCATAGAGCGTGGAGCCGATCCAGAGCTTCAGCGTCAGGCTCTCGTGGCCCTGCGTCACCGGGTTGTAGGTGACAGAGACCGCCGCGGCGACGGTCTGCGCGATGCCGCAGCCGCGCAGCAGCGGGCCCCAGGCTGGCGGCGCACCCGCGGTGCCCGATGGCGCCAGCTCCACCTCGAAGGTAAGCTGCGCGCTCAGCTCCACCGGCAGCGTGGCCTGCGCGCCCAGCGTGGCCAGCTCCAGCTCGCGGCTCAGGTCGGTGCCGTCCATCGGCGTGATGGCGATGTTCTGCGCCAGGATGGCGTTCGCCGCCGCGGTCAGCCCCGGGTCGGTGCCGTATATCGCCTCGACCCCGGCCAGCAGGACCCTCTCTTTGAAGCGGATGGTCATTCCTTGGTCTCCTTGCGGCGGCGCGCGGGCCTCGGGGCCCCGTCCGCGCCGGTGGTGGTGTCTTCGGCAGGCACCAGCCTGCCGTCCTCGATGCGCCAGCTGCCGCCCTTGCGCGGCAGCGGGGCCTTGGCGGTGTCGTCTGCGGTCATGGCGTGATCCTCAGGTGGTCGGTCAGGGTCAGGTCGATCTGGTAGACGATGGTGCCCGCGCTGATCGCCACGAGCTGCCCGCGCGAGAGGCGCAAAACGCCGGTCGCCTGTGCCGGGGCCCAGCCCGCCAGCGCCGCGATCACCGTGTCGATCAGCGCCTCGAGCCCGGCCAGGGCGCGCCCGCCGGTCGGCTCGTATCCGCGCCAGGTCAGCACCACGGCCACCGTCTCGTCGAAAGCCTGTCGGAAGAGCCCGGCCGCGGCGTCGGCCTGCAGCCCGCGCAGCCCGAGCGGCAGAACATGCGCGGCGGGCGTGACCTGCGGCAGGCGGTTCTCGCGCATGAGCGCCGAAAGCTCGGCCGCGCCCTCGATGCGCCCGGCCAGATCGGGCACCCTTTCGGCCAGCCGCGCGATGACCTCGGCAACCAGCATCAGATGAAACCCTTCAGGTTTTCGGCCGTCATCGGCCGCGCGCGGTCGGTGCTGCGCGCGCCCCCGCCGCCGGTGGTGGCGGGTTCGGCCCCCGCGGCGCTCAGCCGCACCGAGCCGTTCGAAAGGGCTTCGAGCGTGCGTATCGCGGCCTTGTAATCGGTCTCGACCTTCGCATCCGGCGCCCCCGGATGCAGCTTCCAGATCGCGATGTCCTGTGCCAGCGCCGCGACCAGCGCGGGCACGGCCTGCAGCGGCAGCCGGTAGCGCACCGCCAGGTAGCCGTCGATCAGCGCGTCGGTCTCGGCCAGGGCGCGGTCCACCGCGGCGAGATCGATCGTGCCGGCCGGGGTCTGCGCGCGGTCGGTCAACGCGATCAGCATCCGCTCGCCGAAGCGGGCACTCAGGGCAGAAAGATCGGTATAGGCCATGTCCCCTCCTCCCTCAGGCCGCCCGCAGCGAGCGGCGTATCTCGATGCCCGTCTCGACCGACTGCGTGCCGCGTCCGGGGATCGAGACGCGCACCTCCAGCCGCCCGCTGCCCGCGGGCAGGGTATCCGCGGGTACGCTCACAGTGACGGATGTCGCACCTATCCCGACGGGAAGGCTCACGGCCGCACCACCGCCGATGCGCGCCAGCCCCTCGGCGCTTGCCCCGGCGAGGTCGATGGGCTGGCCGGTGGACTTCTCGACCACCGGCACCGAAAGATGCCAGTCGCTCAGCTCGTGAAAGGAAATATTCATGCGACCTCCTCCCATTCCAGCTTAATTACGGGCTCGGTCCACGCCAGGCCGATCATCGGCACATGCCAGGCCAGCGGCACGACGGGATCGTCGCACCACCGGAGCGTTAGGATGGCGTTGATCCTGGCTGCGCCATCGAGGCCAGCCAGACCCGCCAGGGCCGCGATTGATCCGGGCGGGGACAACAGGTTCGCCGCCGCCGCCGCCGCCGCCGCCGCGATGGCGGCAAGATCGGCCCCGGGTGTGATCACCTCCGCCTGTGCCCAGGCCCGCGCCGCCGACTGCGCGGAGACGCTGACCCCTGGCGCGTCGATGCCCGCAGCAGTCCCGGCATGCGCGCCTGCCGATCCGTCGATGCGCCCCGCCGGGGCCAGAACCGTCGCCTGCACCGCGACTTCCGCCTGAGCCCCGCTGGCCGCGCGAATAACCGGCACCGGGGCCAGGACATCCGCCGCCGATGCCGCCATCTGCGCCGCCGACTGCGCGGCGAAGGTGGCAGCCGGGGCCAGCACCGCGCCTGCCACTCCGGAAGCTGCCGCCGTGTCTGCGGCCAGCGCGGCAACCGGAGCCTCGATGCCAGACTGTGCGCCTGCCGCCGCGCCGGACTGCGCCGCAACCTGCCCTGCCACACTATCCAGCGCCGCCGCTGCCTGCACGCTCGCCCCGACCGAGGCTGCGATCCCGGACGCGGGCGCATGCACCGTGGCCGCCGCTGCCGCCGTCATCGAGACCGCCACCGAGAAGCCGCCACGCGGTGCGGTGATGCCAACGGATGCACCGGCGGCGGCGGATGCCCCGGCAGCGACGGTGGCGGCGGGCGAGGTGATCGCGACATCGGCGGCCACACCGGGCGCGGGCATCGCATACTGCACGTTCGCCGTGATCGCGTCGATCTGAACCGCGTTCCGCGCGGACCCGCTGCCGCCCACGCCAGCCGTCGCGACCTGCACGTCCACATCGACGAGACCATTCAGGATCGCGCCGTCGAAGGTGTATTGCAGGTCGGTGCCCGTGGTTGAGGTCACCGTGGCTGACGCGCCGGAGATGGTGGCAACCTGCGTTCCGCCCTCCCACAGGGTCACGGCGGTGACGCTCGGGTTGCCGGAGTTGCTGCCCTTCCGCACACGCAGGATCACCGTCTGCGTGCCGACCGGCTCCGCGTCCGGGACGGCGGTCAGCCGCCAGCGGGAAGTCCAGGAAACATTGACGTTGACATCGGTTGTCCACACGCCGTCGGGCGGGCCGAGCGCGTTATTCGGGGTGGCGACCGTGCCGGTGACGTGGCTTGCCGCGTGGATCGTGGCCTGCGTGATGCCCGGCTCGAACCATTCGTGCGCGCCGACATCCCAAGCCGGGCCCTGCGGTCGCGGCGTGCCGAATGCGTCTTCGGCGGGACCGATCCAGAACGGGTTGGCGCTGTTGTCCTGGCCCAGGTTGATCATCTGCGATCCGGGGGTCAGGCGCAAATCTTCCGAGCCAAGCACCGTGCTGACGAACGCGGCATTCGCAAGCGACATGGCCGCTGCGCCGTTCGTGCCGTCGGGAGAAAAGCAGTTGATCTTGACCCCGAAGGCGTCGAAGCCGACGCCGCCATCGGAAAAGCCGTAGCAGGAAATCGCGTTCATCCCGGCAGCCGAGAATGCCGGATTTATCGTTGTCCTTCCAACGCAGTTTATGACGGTCGCTGTGCCCGCAGCGCGGGCAAAGGCGCGCGCCGGGCCGTCCACGACGCCGATGCAGTTTACAGCCGCGCCGTCATTGTTGATCAGGAATCCGTGGGCACCGGAGTTGCCTGTCTGGAGGAACGCGGCGCAGTTCACCGCGCGGCGGGTGGCGTTATTGAGCTCGAAAGCCGTCCTGTCCGTGCCGGTGATCCACACCGCAAGGCCATTGAAGGTGATCGCCGCAGGCTGGTTCGTGAAGGGAAAGCCGAACCCGTTGTTGATCATCCGCAGATAGGTGCCCGTACCGCGCGACATCGCGTGACGGTTCTCGGGCGGCACGAATATCTCGACGGAGCGGGTCGCGTCCGTCACCCAGCCCGCGCCGAAATTGAGGATGCCCTGCCGCGCAGTCGCGGGCGTCGAGCGGTAGTTGACCGTCAACTTGCGGTCGAGCGCGACCAGATCACGCTGCGTCTCTGCGGCGAGCCATGCGTCCAGCGACGGGAAGGCGTCGGCCCATGACGTGCCATTCGCCGCTCCGCCGACTACATCGGTATCGACGAAGCGGTTGGCGATCGTGGGCATCTTGTCAGACCTCTATCGCCCCGGCTGTCGGTGCCGTCTGGTTGCGGGCATTGCCGAAGACATCCCGCGCCACTGCATAGGCCGGGTCGGCGGTGTCGATGAAGCCGCTGGCTGCGCGCGGGCGGTAATCGAATGCCGCCGGATCCTCGAAAACCGCAGCGGGGCTGCTGATCAGGGAGTTGCCGGTGAATGTCACCAATCCGGAAGCGGCATTGGAGGCCAGGGCCATGGCAAGGTTGTTCGCCACCACGGCATTGACCGGAGGACCGCCGCGCCTGTCAGTGTCCGAGGAAATCCGCGGCGACCATTTGAAGCCCGGCTGCAGATCGACGACGGTGTTGTGGCTGACGATGGAATTGATCGACCCGGCTATCGCAATCCCGTGGACATGCGTGATGGCGACGATGTTGTTGCGGATCACCAGGTCGGTATAGGGGCCGTCGAAAAGACCTATCCCCTGAAAGCTCGCGGACCGCAGCGGATGGGACGGGTCTTCGGTCCAGCCGATGATCGTGTTGCCTTCGATCAGCAGGCCACTCTGCGTGCCGTTCTTCGTCACGAAGGACTGGATGCCGCCAGCCGCCTCGTCGCTGGCCACCGCATTTGCAGTCGCCACGCCATCCACCGGCTCCTGGAAGGCCGGGGTGCCGAGCGCGTGGGCGCTCACGACCGCGTCCGCGGCGGTCAGCATCTCCAGCGTCCCGCCGTCGAGCAGCACCACCTGGGCGCCGCCGCTTGCATTCCTCATAGCTGTCGAGAATGTCGCCATGTCGGTCTCCTTTCAGCCCGGCGACCCGCGCCGGGGCGAGTGGGTGCCCCGGGCGTGGCCGCCCGGGGCGAGGGCCCTCGCGGGGCCGAAAGGGGCGCGGGGGGGGCGCGCCACCTGTCAGGTCGCGGGGCGGGTCTCGATCGTCAGCGCACTGTCCGCGAGCAGCTGCGCCTTCTCGTCCTCGCTGAGGGCGTCGAGAGACAGCTCCCGGCCCTCGGGCCCGAAGAAGCGCCCGATACGCCAGCGCCCGCGCCGCGGCCCGCGCACGAAGACGACGAGCCCGGAAGGGTCGGCCGGGGGCGTCGGGCCCCCGGCCTTCGGCGTTTGGGCTTCCGCGCCCCCGCCTCTTGCCCCCCTCTTGGGGGGCTCGAATACGAAATCCGCCGCCCCCGCGATCCAGACGGCCACGTCGCCGCGGCCCGCGCGCAGGCCGCGGAAGGCCTCGTGCCCCATCAGGTCGCCCGCGTCGGCCGCGGCCAGGGCCGCGAAGCTGTCGATGCCCGCCGCCGCCAGCGCCCGCGCCGTCGACGGCCCCACCCCCTTGATCCGCGTCAGGTCATCCATGCCTCACCTCAGGCGAGCCAGGGGGAGACGAGCAGCTCGGCCGTGTTGCGGTAGACGTTGGTCGCGCCCGCCGCGTTGCGCTCGGTGTTCAGCAACTCCAGCGCCTGGCCCTCCAGGCTGGGCGGCACGACGAGCAAATTCGGCACGATGCCGAGCGGGCGGCCGTGGTCGCCCTTCATGCCCATCAGGCTCTCGCGCGCCAGCTTGTAGGTGGTCTGGCTCAGCGCCTGCTTGCTGCCCCAGGCCATCTGCCAGAACCCGTAGCCCACGTTCCAGCGTCCGTCCGAACCGAAGAGGAACTGCTTCTGGTCGAAGACATTGCTGTCCGTCGGGCGGTCCTTCGCCACGAATTCCGGCGCCTTGCGCAGCTGGTAGATGATCGGCCGGATCGAGCGGTTGACCGACAGCAGGAACCAGGGTGTGCCCGCGCCGCCATCGGTGTTCGCAACGGTGGTCGGCTCGCCGTTTTCGTCCAGCACCGGATGGTCGGCGTCGAAGAAATTCTGGCCGTCGTAGGCCGGTTGGGTGAAGCCATTCTTCAGGGCATTGAACACCAGCTGGTCGGGATGCGCCGCGACGCTCTCGCCCATCTCGACGAACAGGGGCTCGTAGACGCCCAGGTTGTCGTCCTCGATGTCGTCGCGATCGACCCCGATCGTCAGCTCGAAGGACTTGTTGCGGATCGCGTAGTCGTGCTCGGTCAGTCCGTGCACGGCGCGCGGGCCGATCCACTCGCTCATGTTGGGCATCTTGCCCAGCCAGCCGTACTTGTTCTCCTTCGTCGTGGAGGGCACGGTGGTGGCGATGCGCCCGAACTGGCTTTGCGCCTGGCCCAGCCCGCGCCGGAAAGCGGTCGAGAAGCCGACCCGGATCGCGTCGAGATTTGCGGAATTGATGATCATCTGTCAGTCCTCACTGAGCCAGGCGCGCGAGCGCGGCGTCGAGGTGGACCCAGACGCCGAAGGCATCCACGTGGTCCACAACGCCCGCCTTCGAGCGGGTGTTGGCGGCCGAGGTCCTGGCGACCGTCTGGTCGTCCACGGCCCAGGCGGCCTTGCCGATGTCGGCGGCGGTGATCTCGTCCGCGCCCGCGGAGTTTGCCAGGCGGAAGATGCCGGGGCGGTAGCGCGCGGCGATCGCCCCCGCGGCACCGGCCGCGTTGTCGGCCCGCGCCTGCGCGACGCCCGCGCCGGTCAGCCCCGTCGCGGTCTTGCCGCGCACCAGGTTGCCCGAGGCGTCGATCATCACCATCGCGCCCTCGAAGATCGTCTCGGCCGCGGCGACCGGACCCTCGCGGTCCGGCCCCAGCGCCTCGGGCGTGTTGCGCCCCTCCGTCAGAGCCGCCATCAGACTGCCTCCTCGTCAGCCGCGCGCTCGGATGCGAGCGTGGCGGCATAGTCCTCGGGTTTCTGGCCCAGCATCCGGGCCACGGTGAGCTGCTCGGCCGAGAGAGCGATGCCCCCGGCGACCGGCTTCGGCGCCTGGCGCATCGCGGCGCCGGAAAGCCGCGGCATCGCGCCGATCTCCTTCTCGACGCGCGCCGGGTTCTCCATGTGCATCGCGACGTAGTGGTCGCGCAGCGGCTTGACGCCCGCGCGATCCAGGTTCGCGTCGACGAACGCATCGGCGGCGCGGCGCGCCGTCGCCTCGCGCATCGCGGCCAGCTCCGAGGCGACCGAGGTCAGCTCGGCCTGCAGCGCCACGACGGCATCCGGCGCGCGCCCGGCGGTGCGCGCCGCCGCCAGCACCCGCGCCGCGTCGCCGCCTGCGACGCCCAGCGCAGCGCCGATTTCCGAGAGGCTCGCATTCAGTGCCGCCGCATCCGCGGCCGGTGCGCGCAGCTTGTCCACGGCCTCGATCACCTGCGCCTCTGTGGCGGCGGCATCGAGGCCGAGCAGTTCGATCAGCCTTGCCAGCAGATCCATGTCGGTCTCCATGTTGAGCGCGGTCAGCCCGCGCAGGTTCGGGATGTTCACTAGGCTCGCGCGCAGGATCTGGTGCACGCGGCCGTCGCGGTCGTGCAGGAAGACGGGCGAGACGTGCCGGTAGGCGCGCTCGGCCACCAGGGTCGCGCCCTGCCGGTTCCAGGCGACGCGCGCCCAGATGCCGTCGGGCCGCGCCTGCATCTCCTCGATCCAGCCCAGCGCCGGGGCCGAGCGGCCCTCGCGCCCGGCCAGGTCGGTGGCGTGGTTCTCGTCGATGGCGACGCCGCGCTCGTCACTGAGGCTCGCGGCGATCACCGCCGCCGCGTCCTCCAGCCGGTAGGGCCCGCGCCCGTCGCGCGTGGCGATCAGTCCAGCGGGCAGGATGTGGATCCACTCGGGCGCCGTGGCACTGGCTCCCGGCCCCGGCAGCGGCATCGCGCCGCCCAGCGCCGCGGAAAGCTCCGCGCTCACCCGGCGCCCGGGCTGCGGGGCCGCGTCCATCAGCCCCTTGAGCGGCAGGTCGAGAACCTCGGCGAAGCCCCTGAGCCGGTCCTCGGGCGGGGTCTCGATCTCGCCGCGCAGGATCTGGTTGACCGTGCTGGGCTCGATGCCCGCGGCCTCGGCCATCCGGCGGATCAGCGCGGCGCGCTCCTCGTCGGTCTCGGCCTTGGCGGCGATCGCATCGCCCAGGATTTTCGCAAGCGTGTCCATGCGCCGGAGAGTGCCCGGCGGCGGATGGGCAAAACACCCGCAACGGCCTGCGGGGCGGGCGGCGGGACGCGGGATTTCGGGGCTGCCGGGCGATGATCTGCGTCCTTTGCCGGGCAGTCAAGCCCGCCGATGGCACGCCCGGGGCAGGGTCCGCCCCGCGATGGCCTTTTAAAAGGGGGTAGCGTGCGAATTAGAAGGGGGTAAGTGCCCTCCGGGTATCCGCGAGGCCCGCGATGCCAGAGGCCGCCAGCGGCCCGCTCAGGCGCCCGTGCCGCCGGGCGCCGCCGCGGCCCGGTCGAGCCATTCCTCGACGATAGCGATCAGCGCGGACTCGTCGTCGTCCGAGAGGCCGAGGAACGGCCGCGCCGGGATGTCGCCCCAGGGGATCGGCGCGCCGCGCGATGTCGCCCCGAAGGCGCCCCTCGCCGCGCCCTCCTGCATCACGCGCGCGTAGATCATCGCCGAGCCCCACTCGACGCTGCCCGCGTCCGCCTGCGCGAATATCCCGCGCGAGAGGCTGCCGGTGGGGCCGAAGAGGGGCCGCGGGTCCGCCGGGTCGCCGCGGCGGCGGTAGGCCTCCAGCGTGGTCGGGCTCTTCGGCGCCCAGGGCGTGCCGTCTGGCGCCGTGCCCGCCGGGAAGCGATCCTTGGTGGAGGCCACCAGGAACTCGCCCAGGTCCTGCATCACCGGCGTGAGATTGCCAAGCAGCGCCCCAAGGCGGACGAGGCTGGCCTGAAGTTCGGCGTCGTTGTAATCGATCCGAAGCATGGTTATGTCTCTCCCGGTCCTGCCGCAAAATCTCCCGGCAGATGCTGAGGTGGCCTGACACCGAAGGTTGGCCAGGACATTTACTGGCCGGGGCTTCGGCCCTTGCGGCGGGGAGGGGAGTCCGCCGGGCAGGATCGCGGGGCCGCTCAGGCGCGGCCTCACCCCCCCTTGTTCAGCAGGCGGCGCAGTTCCGCATCGCGCGCGGCGTCGCGGCGCGAGAGGCGTCGGAAACTTGTCACGAAAACCCCGCTTCCGGTCCGCGTCGCCTTGACAATCAGCACATGCCCTCCCGCGACTGCGTCGGCGATCTCCTGCACATAGATCAGATTGCGCGGCCCCTCCGGGATCACGCGCGTCGGCGCGTCGACGACCGACTGCGCGCGCAGATATTCGCCCGCGGTGATCTCGGGGTGTTCGCGCAACTGCTTTGCGGCTGTCGCGGCGGACATGTCGGCCACGGTCTTCTTCGCGCCGATCCTGCGGGCGTCGGCCTCAGGCAGGCGCACGAGCGGCCAGTTACCGCGCGGGTCCGCCAGCCATCGCCCGAAGGCATCGGATGCGATCCAGCTCTGGATCAGGTCGATCGCCGGGCGTTCCGGCAGTTCGTCCAGGCGGTCACGCAGCGAGAGGATCGCATCCGATGCACCGCGTCCCGGCGCGTGGTTCCAGCCGCGGTCGATGCCGGGCGGCGCGCCGGTGCGCGGGTTCGTGTCGTCCCAGCCCGGCGGCAGCGGCTTTCCCGGGTCGCCGCCCAGCCGCCGCGCACCCGCCTCAGAGCGCGCGCCGAGCACGAAGCACGAGCAGCCCCAGCCGTTGGGCGGATAATGTGTCTGCCACCAGGGATGGTCGGGCGGCAGGGTGATGCCGTTCCACGATAAATGCTCGGGGCGCGGCTCGCGCGAGCCGCCGTGCCGGTAGACCCAGAAATCGAACCCGCCCTCGACGAGCTGCGCCGCGCGCCCCGCCGCATAGGTCGTGGCCATGTTCGTGCGGTAGATGACCCGCGTGCGCCAGGCCTCGCCGCGCCGCGTGCCCTCGCCTGTCCAGCCGTGCCACCCGCGCCGGGTGACGATCTCGCGGAAGTCGCGCCGGAATTCCTCCAGCCCGCGGCCCTCGGATATGGCCTTGTCGACGGCGCCCGCCAGGTCGGCCAGCAGATCGGCCTTGGTGGCGCCCGCCACCATGAAGGCGCGGTCGTGCGCCGCGCCCGAGATGTCGTCCCAGCGCCGCGTGGGCACGAGGTTTCCCAGCCGCAGCCGGAAGGCGGCCACCTGCTCGGGGAAGGGCCGCCCGAGGATGCCCGCGACGGTGTCAGCCACCGGCGTCCTCCGTCGCCGCGCGCCCGGCGCCCTCGGCCGCGATCAGCGCCTGCGCCAGCGTTCCGGTCAGCGCGCCCGCGTCCAGATCGGGAAAGGCGGCAAGCAACATCTCGCGCAACTCGCCCAGGCTGCCCGCGCGGTTCACCATCGCCTCGATGCTCTCCAGCATCGACAGCACGCCACCCTGCGCCTCGGTCTCCAGCTGCGCGGCGAGTGCTGCGACATGGGCGCGCGCCGGGCGCGCCTCGTCGATCTCCGCGTTAAGCGCCACCGGCAGCGCGGGGCCGGGCGGCGCCGCGAGCGGGGCGGGCGCGGGCGCCAGCACCTCGTCGGCCGCGCCGGGCTCGGCCAGCCCGAAGCGGGCGCGCACCTCGGCCGCGCCCACGCGCAGCCCCAGCGGCACCAGCGCGCCCAGAGACTGGGCGAGCGCGCTCAGGTCCTCGGTCTCCGGCCGCGCGATCACCAGCCGCGGGTACCGCTGCTGCGGCCCGTATTCGAGGTCGATCCAGGGCCGGATCAGGTCGCGGTTGAGCACCGCCGCCAGCGCGCGGGCGTCGGCGCGCTCGATATCCTCCTGCACCAGCCGGTGTTCCTGGCTCACCGCATGCCCGCCGGAGACCGCGTCGGTCGTGGTCGTCTGGCCCAGCACGGCCTTCGATATCTGCCGGTCGAGCCAGTCGGCCCGGCGCTCGTAGAGGTCCGAGGAGGCGCCGGGGTTCGCGGTCTCGACGAAGTCGATCGACATGCTCTCGGGGATGATGGCCGCGCAGTCGCCCGCGATGTTCCCCACCGCCCGGAAGAGCGTGTCGCGGTCCTCCTCGCTGGCGCCGGGCCCGTATTTGCCCAGGCGCAGCGGCTGGCCGTAGGTCTGCGTGAACACCGCCCAGTCGCGCTGCGTGTAGGCCTTGAACATCCAGCCCCAGGCGGCCACGCGCGCCAGCCCGCCGCGCAGCGCGAGGCCCGACTTGGCCTTGAGCGCCGCGAAGATGAACCTGAAGCCGGGCAGCGGCTGCTCGGCGCCGTGCTCGTCCAGCATCATCGGCGTCGACAGATCCTCGCGCGCGAAACGGAACCAGCGCGGATCGCGCCACTCCAGCCGCTCGGGCCGCCACTGCCCCTCCGAGACGTCCCAGACAATCTCGGTAAAGCTGTAGCCCTTGCCCAGGCAGTCGAGGATGTCGAACATCTCCAGCGCCAGCTCGTCGCGCTTGAGCCAGTCGCGCACCATCGCCGCCATCTCGTCGGCGCGCGCGTCCTCGCCGCCCGGCTCGACGCTGATGTCGATCTGGCTCACCGCCCGCTTGCGGGTGCTCAGCACCGCCAGGTAGTGCGGGTCCTTCTCCTCGATCGCCTCGGCCAGCTCGAGGTAGGCGACCGCGTCGCCCTGGTCGGCGGCGCGCAGGATGCTGGCCAGGCGCACCGGCGTCAGCCCGTCGGCGGGCCTGCCCGAGATGGGCGAGCGCACGCCGCCCAGCCGCGGCGCGGCGATTTCCTCGGTCAGCGTCCGGCGGTCCACCGGGCGTCCGAACTGATCGACAAGCATCATATGCCTCCTCTCAGGCCCGCGCCCAGCGGCGCGTCCCACCACTGCCGCCCGGGCGGCGCGTCGTCCTCGGGCAGGTCGCGCATCCGCCCCCCGGCGCGATCGGGCGGCACGGCGGCCCGGTAGCCGAATTCCTGCCAGCGCTGGCGCGAGGCGTAATGCGCGAGCGCCAGCGCGATGGCATAGTCGCCGTGCCGCCGCTTGCCCTTCACGCCCTCGCGCAGCGGCGGCACCCGGGCGATGCCGCGCACCACCTTCACGCTGCGCAGGTCGGAGAGGTGCTCGGCATCCGCCGCGATGGCAATCGCGTCGTCCTCGAAGGCCGCCCGGAGCGGCGGCATGTGCAGCCGGTACCATTCCTCCGAGAACTTGACCGCGCGCACCAGGCCGCCCTCGCCCTCGCGCTCGGCCAGGCCCCAGAGCCGCCCCATGTCCTCGGCCACCGTCCAGCCCATGCCGGTGGCGTCGAAGGCGGCGCCGACAAGGCCGCCCTTGCGCATCGCCACCCGCAGGATGCGCCCCACCGCCTCCTTCTGCTCGTCGCCGGGCACGCCGCGCATCTCGATCGAGAGCCTTTCGACGCGCCTCAAGCGGTCTTCGAGGGCCAGCAGAACGCCCACGGAAAGGTCGGCGACGCGCGCGAAGTCGAAGCCGAAGGCATGCCCGCCGCGGGTTTCCGGCAGGGCATCGAGCGCGGCGTCGAGATCGGCCAGGAAGGGCTCGGCCAGCGCGCGCTGCTCGGGTCGAGGCCTGTGCAGGAAGTCCGCGGGCAGATCGATGCGCAGGACGGGCGCGGGCGCGCTCATGCGCGCCTCGATCAGCGGCGCGGCGAGCCAGGCGCCAGAGCCCATGGCGGGCACGCAGAAGAGTTCCTCCTCCGCGCCCTCGCCGTAGAAATCGACGATCTCCTGCCGCCAGGCGGCCTCGGCCGCCAGTGACCAGGCGCGCCCGGTGACGAGGCAGATGCGCCGGTAGAGGCCGTCGCCCAGCGCATCGTCGAAATCCACCCGCATGTGGGCGTAGCGCGACCGGCCCGCCAGCACGTCCTGGATCAGCTCGTTGAAATGGTTGTCGGTGCCGTCGTGTGTCGAGCAGACGACGACCTGGCCGCCCCACATCAGGAACGCCAGCGCCGCCTTCATCAGCTCGCGCAGATTGTCCACGAAGGCCGCCTCGTCGACGATCACCACACCCTGCTTGCCGCGCAGGCTGCGCGGCGCGGAGCTGAGCGCGAGGATCTCGAAACCGGAGGCAAACCGGATGCGGAAGGCCTGGATCGACCGCGCACCCTCGGCGGTGCCGTCGTCGAAGAGCGTCTCCTCGGCCGCCTCGGCCGCTACGGCGAAGGCGCGCGCCCACATCGCGCAGGCGTCGATGAACTCGCGCGTCATCTCCTGTGAGTACGAGATGTACATCGCGTCCATCCCTCCCGCCGCCCGCTCGCGCCCGGCGCGCAGCACCGCATAGGCGGCGAGCCCCCAGGTCAGGCCGACGCGGCGGGATTTCTCGACCAGCAGCACGCGGCAGGTGCTGTCTTCCAGCCGCTCGACGGTGCGCGCCTGGTAAGGCAGCAGCACGCGCGGCAGCCCCACCTCGGCCTGCACGCGCGGCATCGCGTCCAGCGCCCGGCGGCGCTGCGCCTCCCACTCGGCCTGCATCAGGGGCCCGCTCACGGCCGCCCCTCCTCGATGCGATATCCGGTCCGCTCCAGCGACCGCCAGAGGAGCTCCGCCTGGTCGGCCTCGGCCACCGGAAGCCCGCGCCGCTCGCGGCGCACGGCGTCGGCGCGCGCGGACGCCGGGTCGAGGAACCACCGCCCCGTCAGCCCCAGATCGTCGCGCCAGCGCCAGGCCATGGCTCAGGCCTCCCGCTTCGCGCCGACGCCGAGGATCTGCGCCTTGATCGCCTCGGCGGTATCCGCGGTGATGCCGCGCGCGCGCGCCACCGTCTCGACCGCCGTCTCCACCTTGCCCGCGAACTCCGCCTCCAGCCTGCGCCGACGCTCGGTCGAGACCGCCTGCGCCTGGACTGCCTGGCGGAAGGCCGAGGCCAGCATCATCGCGTCCTTCGGTTCGATCCCGGCCTCTCCCACATCGGAAAGCATGTGCAGCACAAGCGCCTTCATCGTCTCGGCGGCCATGATCGTCAGGTCGTCCGAGGCGCCCGCGTCGAACTTCTGCGCCAGCACGGCGACCATCTCGCGCGTCTGCTCCAGCCGCCGAGAGAGCCGGGCGAGCTTGATCGAGTAGCGGTTGAACGAGCTGAAGCTGGGGATGTCGAATTCCAGCTCGCCGCGATGCTCGGCCATCAGCGCCTCGCAGCGATCGACGAAGCCCGCGTAGATCTCGGTCTGCGTGTGCTCGCGCCCGGCCAGCGCGGACGCGGCCCAGGCGATGGCGGCGTCGCATTCGGGCGGCAGACGCTCGATCGCCGAAAGCCTTCCGCGCCCGGCCCAGCCCGCGGCCATCACGCCACCGGAAGGTCGGGGCGGCGCACGCCCTCGATGGCGATCTCGCGGTCGAGGTGGCGCTGGCCCTTCTCGGCGAGGGTGGCGACCAGCAGCTCGCCCGCGGGCGAGAGCACCAGCGCGCCGCGCTCGGCCAGCCAGCGCAGCTCGTCGTGCAGCCAGGCGCGGTCCTTGCGGATCCCGAAGAGCCGCAGGTGCTCGCGGACAAGCTCGGAATTGAGCGTGCCGCCCACCTCGCCCGCCAGCGCCTGGAGCGCGATCAGCCGGGCATGCTGGCGGATCGTGTCCTCGTAGCTCATCTCTTGCCTCCGTCGAGCAGGTGTTCCTCGTGGCGCGTGACGATGGCTTCCAGCCGCCGCATGATCTGGGAATTGCCTTCCATCACGGCCTGCATCGTCTGCAGCGATCCGCCGATGCGCGCCATCTCCAGCTGCAGCCCGTGCAGGTCATCGCGGCCGGGCAGGCCGCGCACCGTCTGCTCGATGGATTGCAGCCGCAGCTCGTGGCGGTCGATGCGCGCCGATCCCGCGGCAACAGCCGCCTTCACCTCAAGCTCGATGCCGTCGAAGCGCCCGTCGATGGCCTGCCGCCGCGTTCGCAGCACCGCGACAAGGATGGCGCAGACCGAGAGCCCGAAGGAGGCCGCCTTGATGATGAGGTCGAAGACATCGAAATTCACCGGAGCAGCTCCTCCAGCGCGGGGTTGCGGCCCGGCCTCACCGCCTCCACCGACGCCGCCGCATCGCGCCCGGTGTCGGCCGCGCCCGGGCTGTCGTGGCGCAGCGCCTCCAGCGCGCGGATGTTCGAGACGACCTGCGGCGCCTGCGCCACGATGCGCGCCGCCTCCTTCGCGATGCCCCCGGCGCGCATCTTCGCCATCTCGCGCGCGCCGAAGTAGAAGGCCACGATCGCACCCATCAGCGCCTCGACGAGACGGTTGAACCATCCCTGCCCGCCGAACTCGGCCGCCATCTGCGCCAGCGCCGCGGCCTGCGCATCGGCCGCGCGCCTGTCCGCGGCTTCGGCGTTGGGCCGGAAGACCTCCACGGTCTCGGTCACCACGTTGCGGCCCGCGCCGAAGAGCCCGCCCAGCAGGGAGCCGAGAATGGCCATCACATTGGTTCCCCGACCGGCACGTCCGGCGCCGCGACCCAGCCCTCGCCCGCCGCGGCGAGGCAGGATATGCCTCCCGGGGTGGTGACAAGGATCGTCCAGGTGCCGCCATCGGGCGCGGCCCAGACCTCGACGATGCGCTCGCCGGAGAGGCCGCTGCCCACCTGCACCTCGCCGAAGCCCTGCGCGAGGCGGCGCACCATCTCGCTGCGCCCGCCGCACGCCGCCTGCGCCTCGGCCGGGCTTGCCAGTGCCCAGAGCACCAGCGCGCCAAGACCGGCGAGCGCGGCGAGCGCGGCCAGCAACACCAGCAGCCCGACGGCCACGCCGATCACCACCCTGTCTCCGCCACCTCTCAGCCCCATGCCGACACCCTCTCCTGCCACTCCGCCGCGCTCAGGTGGAAGCGCGCGCTGATGAACTCCTCGGCCCGCCGGATCCAGCCGCCCTTGCCGCCCGCCCGCGTCCGCGCGAACTTGCGCAGGGCCGGGCGGCGGTCGGCGAGCGCGAGATAGTAGTTGCGCCGGGCGATGCCGTAGGCATCCGCGAGCAGCGGCCCGGCCGCGGCCTGCGCGGCCTCGGCCGCCGCCGCCGTCCGGGGCCCGATCACGCCGTCCACCACCAGCTCGTGGCCCGTCTCGACCAGCAACCGCTGCAGGATGCGCACCGCGCTGGCCCCGGCATTGACCTGCATGTCGAAGACCGTAGGCCAGAGCGCCTCTGGCAGCCGGTCGATCCCGGGCTTGCGGAAATACTCCTCGATGAAGATATCGGTGGCCGTCTCCACCGTCACCGCCCGCACGTCGGCCACATCCACCGCGCCGTCGCCGGTGAGATCGAGCCCCAGCGCGCGCAGCGTCCCGATCGTGACGCCGTGCTTCGTGGCGCCGCCCGGGTCGTCCGGGTCGTTCACGAAGCCGCCCTCGCGGGTGACGATCTCGCGCGCCATGCGCTCGATTTCTGCGGCTTTTGTCACGGGGCGGCGGCTCCTGTCATGCCCCGCCACAGTCGCAGCCGCGCCCCGCGCGAAACACCCGCAACGGCCTGCGGGGCCGGGCGGGCGGTCAGAAGAGGGAGGGCTGCCGGGTATCCGGGGGCGCGGCGCGGCGCAGCCAGCCGCGCACGGCAACGTCGGATGCGTGCAGTCTGCGCGCGATCTCTGCCACAGGCAAGCCCTGAGCGCGCAGCATCGCGGCGCACCAGGGCTTGGCCAGCGGCACGCGGGAGGGCAGCCGCTCCGCCGCCGCCGCCAGCGCGCGGGCGCGCTCGGCACCCACCAGGCGCACCACGCGCGAGCGCCGCTGCGGCGAGCGGGCGAGGTAGAGCTCGGCTCCGCCGAAGGCCAGCAGGAAGTCCAGCGCCAGCTCGGGCCCCAGCACCGAGACATAGGGCGCGACCTGCGCCGGGGGATCGGGCCAGCGCATCAGCCGCGCGCCGCGCGGATCGCCGCGCCCATGGCGTTCATCGCATCGTGCCATTCCGGTTTGTCAAGCCGGGCCGGGTCGGCCGCGGCGTCGCCCAGCACCTCGCGCAGCGCCTCGAGGAAGCATCCCTGCCAGGGCCCGCGGCGGAACTGCGCGAAGGCCACACGCCCCTCCGGCGTCCGCATCCAGGCCGCGCAGCCGTTGAGCGGCGACCAGTCCACGCCGCCGTCGCGCGCCAGCCAGGCCTTCAGCCCCTCGATGACGCGCATCGCGTCCGCCTGCTCGCGCAGGAAGCGCGTGTGATCGAGCCCGGTCTGCCGCTTCACGAAGGCCAGAAGCGCCGCGTCGGTGCGCGAGCGCGTCAGCCCGAGGTTCCAGGCCGCGATCCAGAGCGCGCGCAGCTTGGGAGCGTAGGGCCCGTCGAGGCGGCGTGCGCCGCTGCCGCCCGGCCCGGGCCGGAAGCCCAGGCGGCGCAGCTCGTCCACCACCGCCTGCTTGTCGCGCGGGCTCATCTCGCGCAGCCGCCGCCTGGCGGTGACGCGCTCGTAGAGATCGCGGCGCGTCTCCTCGTCGAGCCCCAGCGCGCGGCAGCCCGCGTAGATTGCCTTGACGCTGCTCACTGCACTCTTCCGGACACGAGGCCGCCCATGGCGCCCGGGTCGTTCATCGCCAGCATGTCGGCCAGCTTCAGCCGGTTCGACGCCGCCTCGCCGGGCGCGCTGCCCTCCTCGCAGATCTCGATCATCGCCGCGATCATGCCCACGAGGAAGTCGTGCACGCTGACCTCGCCGCCGATCTCGTCGAGGATCGCGATGATCGTGTCGCGCACCGCCAGCTCTTCCTCGCTCAAGCGGCGCATGACCGCCTTCTCCATGCCCGTCATCCGTCCCTCCTGATCAGCTCCACCTGCTGCACCAGCGCCACCGCCGCCCGCCGCCTCGGCTCGCCGTCGCGCCGCGGATCGCGACGGTCGCCATAAGCCACCCGCACCTCGCCGCGCCGCGGGTAGACGGCGGTGACCTGGCCCTCGAAGACGCCCCCGTCGAGAAGCAGCTCGACATGGTCGAAGGGCTCGACGGCCACGCCGTCGGAATAGGTGAGGCTGCGGCTCATGGCGCCACCTGCGTATTCCGCTTCGCGCGCCATGCCGCGCGGTCCAGCCGCTCGATCTCGGCCAGGATCAGCGCAGCCGCCTTGACCAGGTCGCGCCGCTCGGTCGATGGCTTCCACCAGGCGGCGTCCACCGTCTCGGGCCACAGGTGCGGCAGCGGCGGCGCGTGATCGTCGCCCGCGTGCAGGATGTAGCAGGCCGCCATGTCGGCCAGCTCGCGCTCCTCCCACTCGTCGTCGAGCTGCGGCGTGCAGTACTCGGCCTCGATCTGGCGCCGCCGCTCGGCATAGGCGTCGCACAGCACCATGGCGCCCAGCCGGTCGAGACCGCTCAGCCCCGCCCAGTCGGCCAGGACGCGATCATCATCGCAGGGGCGGAAGCTCAGCCTGATACCCATCGTTCCCTCCCTCACGCCTTGGCCAGGTCGATGGTCACCGCGCGCCAGGCCCCGTCCGGGGTCTCGCGGCGGTAGACCCGCACATAGATCTTCGTGCCCACGATCCGCATCGCGTCGCGGATCGCCTCCATCGCCTTGAGCCAGCGCGGATCCTCGATCGCGAGGCGCAGCAGCATGAAGATCTCCGAGCGGTTGATCTGGCCTTCCTTGTCGGTGTTGAAGGCGCGCGTGACGATGGCGCGGATCTCGGGGCGCGCGTCCTCCGACCACTCGTTGAGGCACTCGTCGACCAGCGCCTTGGCGATCTGCAGCTGCGGACCGAAGTCGATGTAATCGGCGACCTGCACCTGCACCTTCATCAGCCCGTCATGGGTCTGGTAGGTCTTGTTGCCCTTCGCACCGCCCTTGGTGAGATCGTATTCCTGCGCCAGCAGCGCGTCGAGCGCGCCCAGATCCTCGAAGGTGTGGCCCTTGAAGCGGGCGACCTGCGCGCTCAGCACTTCGGCGTAGCCGACCACCTTGCGCACCACCTCGTCCTCCAGCAGCACGGCGGGCCTGATCAGCTCGACGGGCACCAGATTGCCGCGCGCGTCGGGCATGTATGCCTTGCCATGCAGCTCCACCCGGCCGTCGGGCACGGGGATCGGAATGGTCGTCATGTCACTCTCCACCTTTCTGCTGCGTTGTTCTGTCCGGCGGCCAGCGCCCGCCTGGCGGCACCGGAACGAGGCCCAGCATCAGGAGCGCCGTCGCCATCGCATCGATCTCGATCACGCTGAGCCCGGTGATCGCCCGGATGCCCTGCGCGTCGATCCGCCCCACGGCGCGCGCCGCGCGCTCCATGATCGCGTCCCGCAGCGTCTCCGCCGCGTCGTGTCCCGGCCGTGCCGGGGCAAATCCCGCCTCACTCATCGCCGCCTCCCATGTCGTCGAGCACCGCGTCCACCAGGTCGTGCCGGTCGTCGCCCAGCCCGGCCACGGCCCTCAGGATGCGCCGCGCCAGCGTCTCGACCGAGGTCGCGCGCAGCCAGGCATGCGGGACCAGCGCCGCCGCGATATCCTCGGGCAGCGCGACCGTCAGGCACCGCGGCGCGTCTGCGAGCCCCTCGAATTCCCCGCGCCGCTCGGCGCGGGCGAGGTGTTTCCTGACCGTTACCGCGTCGACGCCCATGCGCAGCGCGATATCGCCGACGCCAAGCCCGGTGCGCGCCAGGCGGACCGCCTCGGTGCGGCGCCACGCAGGAGGCCCGCCCTTGCGCCGCGGCACGTCGGCTCCGGCAAGGCGGGCGCGGTAGGTGTAGGCCCGCACGCTGTCCGGGCTGAGGCCGGTGCGCCGGGCGATCTCGGCATTGCCGAGGCCGCTGCGTACCAGCGCGAGCACCTCCGCGACGCGGGGGGGCATGGCGAGACGGGCGCCGTTTTGCGCTGCGCATGCCATCACCGCAGCTCCTCGCCGCCGCGGTTGGCCCAGGCCTGACGCAGGTGCCCCGCGCCCAGCGCCTCGCCGCCGCCGAGCGCCAGCATCGAGGCGAGCTTCAGCGCCTTGCCCAGGCCGCGCAGCGCGCCGGGCCGCCGGGCGATGGCATGCGCCAGCTTGCGCGTCTCCGCGTCCTCGATGCCCCAGGCGTCGAGGATCGCCTCCACGTCGCCCGGCACCACCTGGCGCTGCAGGATGCGCAGACCGATCCGGCTCTGCACCTGCGCCAACCCGTCCTTGTCCGACGTGCCACCCAGGCTCCCCCAGCGCCGGTAGACCGCCTCGTTGCCCAGAAGCGCGATCCCGCAGCCGAACTCGTCGTTGAAGTAGCGGAGCTGGTTGACCGCATCGTCCACCAGGTTCTGCGCCTCGTCGATGATCAGGAGCGTGTGGCGCCCGTTGCGCTGGAGCTTCGCGCCGATCGAGCGGTCGAGCCGCGCCGGATTGGCCTCCGAGACCGAGAGTGCCATCGCCAGCTCCTGCAGCATCGCGTGCCGCCCGGCGGTGGAGGGGCGCATCGTCACCAGGTAGGCATGCGGCCGCGTCGCCGCGTAGTGCCGCGCGGCGCAGGTCTTGCCCATCCCCGCGCCCATCGTGACGACCGAGAACTCGGGGAAGGTCTGCGCGTAGATCAGCGCCTCGATCAGCCGCCGCGCCGTCGGCGTCTCCACGAAACCCGGCTCCGCGGGCAGGCCCATCAGCGCCTCGCGCGCCTCGTCGTGGCTGGCGATCCAGCGCTGCACGCGCCGCGTGATGTTGGGGTAGCTGCCGTTGTAGCTGGCCGAATACCAGGCCGAGAGCGTTGGCACCGGCACGCCCGACTTGCGCGCGACGTCCGAGAGCGAGAGGTCGCCCTCCCGCGCGATGGCCCGCGTCCGCTCGACCGCCTCGCGCCATTCGCGCAGCGCCTCCGCGGCCAGCGGCGGCTCGGCCTCGGGGGCCTCCCAGCGGTGGCGGTTGTCGGATGTCTTGTCGCTCGTCGCAGCCTGTGCCATGATGTCCTCCATTCTGCACTTGCCTTTTCATCGCGCCGCCGCCGGGGTCCCGCCCGGCGGCGGTGGCCTTACTCGTCGCGCGGGCGCAGCACGCCGCGGTCCATCAGGTCGACCACGCGCGAGAGCGCCGCGCCGTCCCACTCCGGTACCTCCGCGGCGCGCCCGGATGCGCCCGCCACCAGCCGCACCGCCGCCGGGCGCGCCGCGGGCGCCTCCGGCGCGGGCGCGGGCAGCAGATCGGCCACGTCGGCCACGCTGAGCCGCCGCTCGGCCTCCAGTGCCGCGCGGGAGGCGCGCAGGAACTCGCCGCGCGCCCTGGCGTGCGCCCTCGCCGCGTCCAGGTCGTCGAAGCGGGCGTCCCCGATCAGCGGCGCCTCGGCGATGAAGCGGCCGTCCGGCGCGCAGACGCTGACCCCCGCGGCAAGGTCCTGCGGGTCGAAGCGCGCGATCACCTGCCGCCCGGCATGCTCCACGAGCGCCTCGCACCAGTAGCGGCTGCCGTGCAGCCTGATCTCGCCGCTCTCGCGGTCGGCGCGCACCAGGTCCGAGGCCAGCGCGAAGAGCCGCAGCTGCGCGGCGCTCGCGCGGGTCACCAGCGCCGTCTCCATCGCCTCCGCGAAGGTCGCATCGAAGGACCGCCCCGCGCAGGCCGCGGCGCGGCGCCCCGGGCGGGCGTTGTGCCGCGCGATCTCGGCCGCGACCAGCTCCTCGAAGCGCTCGAAGGGGATCGCCCGGCTGCCGTGATTGTCGGGCTTGTGCTGCGTGCTGCGCCCGGTATAGGCGCCCGCGCAGGCCGGGTGCCTGGCGATGGTCTCGCAGAGATCGCCGAAGGCGCGCTCGATGGGCTTCGCCTGCCCGTGATAGGGCGTCGTCCAGTGCACCTGCACGCCGACCGAGGTCAGCAGCCCCTCCGGCTCGCCCTCGCGAACCTTGAAGCGGAAGCGGTTCACGGTGCCTCCGGTCATCCACTTGCTCGCGAACGCCCGGCCATTGTCGAGCCAGGCATGCGCCGGGATGCCATGGCGCGAGAGGACGTCGAGGAAGGCCAGCCGCACCAGCGGCCAGCACTCGCTCTCGCCCATCCGCCAGCCGACGATCTTGCCGGAATAGAGGTCCTGGACCGCCAACAACACCGGGCGGAAGGGCTTCGGTCGCCCGGGCAGGGTCACGAACACGTCGAAGGTGTGGCCGTCGGCGTTGACCGCCTCCAGCGGCGCGAAATGCGCCCGCGTGCGCCGCTGCGCGGGGTAGACCCGCTGCGCCTTCTCGCGCCCGGCCCGCGCCATCACCCGCGCCGCGCGCGGCACCTCGCGCTCCAGCCGCCGCCGCAGCGTGCGCTCGGATGGCACGGGCGCCCAGCCATGCGTCGCCGCCGCATCGCGCAGCCGCTCGTAGCAGGCGCTGAACGCTGGGCACTCGGGGCGCAGGTAGTCGGCCACGATGCAGTCCCAGGCGCGGGGGTCGCAGTCGGCCTGCGCCGTGCGCCCGGCATGGCGTGGCGCCAGCGCGGGCAGCCAGTCGGCGCGCGGCACGCCCTTCACCAGGCGCAGCCAGCCGCGCAGGGTGGCGGCGGCGATGCCGTGCGCCTCGGCCATCCTGATGACTGCGACGGATTTCCGACTGCCCGCCGCCGCATCGCAGGCCTCGACGACCAGCCTGTGGCGCCGCATGGCCTCCTTCCGAAGGCCCTCGGGAAGCCTCTCGAAGGCCGCCCAGACGGGGCTCTGCGGGCGCGTGCCGTTTCCTGTCCGCGCCAGCGCATGGCGCGCCCCGGCGGGCAGCAGGCTTACATGGTAGTGTACCGCGCCACCCTCGATGCGCCAGCGCGCCGGGTCGGCCTGCCAGGCCTCCGCGGCCAGCCGCCGCAGCCCGCGCTCGCTCGCGGGCAGGGCGGGGTGGCCCAGCTCGGCCAGCTCGGCGATGGTGACCCACTCACGCATCGCGCGCCTCGGCGTCGGCCAGCGCGGCATGCAGGGCGCGGCGCAGGATCGAGGCAAACTCGGCCCGTTCCGCGCGGTTGAGACGGCTGAAGGCGGCGATCGCCTTCGCGGCGCGGGCGCCGCCGTTCTTCTCCACATCGCCGCCGGTGGCGCGCAGCGCCTCGCGCACCGGCGCGCCGGAGCGGATCATCTCGGCCGCGCGCAGCTGGAACTCTTCCGGTACGTTGTCGGCGAAGCGCAGCAGGATGCGCTGGTTGTCCGCCTCCGGCGTACCCGAGAGCGCCGCGCGCAGCTCGGGCCTTATCTTCAGCGCGATCTCCTGGGCGTACATGATCGAGCGCTTGGAAAGTCCGATCTTCTCCTGCGCATAAACTGTCCAGCCAGCGAAGCCGGACGCCTCCGACCAAAGTGCAATGTTTGCACTTTGGTCGCCGCCGCGCTTCACGGGCCCGTATTTCTGCTCGAAGACCTCGCGCCAGCGCACGATGTGCATCGCCCGGTCGAGCTTGCTCAGCTCGTTGCGCACCGCGTTCTCGGCGATCTCCATCAGGATCGCATCGAAGCCGTCCGCCTCGACCACCATCGCCGGGATCGTCTCGCGCCCCAGCAGCCGGTGTGCCCGCAGCCGGTGCGCGCCGCACACCAGCACATAGCGCCCCTCCGCGCCCGGTCCGCGCACGGTGATGGGGTTGATCAGCCCGCGCTGGGCGATGCTGCTCGCCAGCGCCTCGGCGATATCCTCGCTGACCGCGCGCAGCCGCTCGGGGGCGGCGTCGACCAGCCCGGTCTCGATCTCGCGGAATTCAGCCACGCCAGCCCTCCGGTGTCTGTCTCAGCGTGTAGAACCAGCGCCGCGTGCCATCCGGCAGGACGCGCTGCTCGCAGTCGATCCGCGCGCCGTTCTCGCGCAGCTCGGCGATCACCGCGTTGACCGCGCAGATCCGCGCGCGCCGCATCAGAGCCCGCGTCGTCAGGGGCCGCCCCGCGGCCTGCAGCGCCTTCAGCGCGCGCTGCAGCCGGGGCGATGCGGCAAGGCGGGCATGGCGCATCTCAGACCCCCGCCAGTCCGCTCGTCGCCAGCATCTGCGCGTCGAGCGTCGAGCACCGCGACCGGCAGCCGTCGCAGAGCCGGTTGTGCGCGCCCTCGCTGCCGAACTTGCGGCCGCAGCGCAGGCAGGGGCGCACCCGCGCCCGGCTCTCCCGCTCCATCCTGTGGCAGGCGTTCTCGGCCAGCATGGCGGTGCTCAGGTATTTCGAGACGCGCGCGCCATCGGCGCGGCGCCGCACGAACCAGCCGCCGATATGCGCCCTCACCACCTCGTAGCGCTCATCCATGGCGATCCCTCCTAGAGCAGCGCCGCCAGCGCCAGGCCGGTCACGATCCCGGCCCCGAATATCCCTGACAGCACGATGATCGCCGCCAGCACCGCGCCCTCGGCGGTCATGCCCGCCCTCCGTTGCGCCGCTCCACCGCGTCCGCCGCCCGCGCCAGCCGCTGTGCCACGTCGCGCAGTTCGCCCACGCCCACCCGGCCCTCCTCGGTCAGGTCCACCAGCGCCGCCTCCAGCAGCACCGCGATGCGGCACGGCCGCACCCCCTCCAGCACCGGGCGCACCAGCGCCTCCGACCTCTGCTCCGCGATCGTCATCTCCACACCTCCGTCAGCCAAAGCCCCGCCCAGGCCAGCGCGACCAGCGCCAGCGCCCCGATCAGCGCGCCCGCGGGCCCGTCCTCGACGGCCCGCCAGAACCTGCGCAGCCGGGCCGGGACCGACAGGGGAGACAGCCCCCCCGGCCCGGCTGCATCCCCGGTCTCCCGCCGGGGTGTCTCGGTGAATTCGCCCATGTCGGCGGGCATCAGCCCGTGATAGGGATCGGCCATCTCGGCGGCCGTGAAGCGCCGCGGGCAACCGCGGCAGGAGCGGTGGAAGGGCATCATGCGGTCTCCTGTCCGGTTGCATCTTCCAGGGCGCCGACCGTGGCGCCCGCCATGCGCTCGAACCAGCGGCGCAATGTCCTCTCGCTGGGCGCGGCGCCCCAGCCTTCGCGCGCCGCACGGGCTTCCACCTGCCGGGCGGCGGCGGCAAAACTCACCCGCGGCTCCGCCAGCTCGTCCATCAGCGCCCCCAGCACCCGCGCATCTGGCAGCGCCACGGTCCGGCGGCCCCACGCATCGGCCAGCACCGCGCCAAGCTCCATCAGGTCCGTGCCGCGCGCCTTCTCCATCCACTTGCGCACGGTCGCGGGCGCGGCCTCGACCTCGCCCGCCGCATCGGCCAGCGCGTCCTTCGCCTTCCAGCCCTGCGCCATCAGCGCCTCCGCCAGCAGCACGGCATGCACCCGCTGACCCGTCCGCGCGTCGCGCCTGGCGGTCGAGACCGGCCGCGACCGCGCCCGCTCCCACGCCGCCAGCATCCGCTGCGCCTGGACCTCCCCGCGCGCGGTCCGCGCGCGCCCCTCGGGCGCATAGCCGCCCGTGCGCCGGATTTGCGGAAGAACCTCGCCCGTCACCCAGCGCCGGAAGCGCCGCGCCGAGGGCAGCTCGCTCAGGAAGATCAGGCCATAGAGGCCGCTCTCGCTGACCACGAGATAGTTGGGATTGCCGCCCATCGCGCCTGACGAAACCTGGCCGCCGGAACCGGGGTTTTGACCACCCGAAGTGCCCAAATCAGGGCTTTTTGCCAGATTGTTTGAAATCAATGGCTTACCGGTAGTTCCGGTATTCTCCGTTACGGAACCTATTCGCACCATCATGCGCTCATCTTCGTCAAGCTTGTTGACGACCTTGCGGATCTGCGAATGCCCCAGAACCCGCCCCACATCGAAGGCGACGAACCACGGTTCGTCCTTGATCATCACCACGCGCACCGGTTGCGCTTCGAACATGACGGAAACGATGTCGCGCATCAGGCGACCTCCTGCGATTTCGGGGGGCGGGGGATGTCGGCGGGCCAGTCGGCACGTCGATCCCAGTTTGTGGAGAGCCAGCACAGCGCGCTGTTAGCGCGGTGTGTTGTAATGCGACGTCCTTCGCGCAGCCGCGCAACCGTATCGCCCGATCCAGTCGCCAGCCGTGAGATCGTGCTCACGGACCGGCCGCTCGCGCAGGCCATGATCTCGCAAAGAAGGCATATCATTTCGGGTGTACGATCCATCTGGACCTCGCGCGCCTCGGCGGCTGGCACGCGCGCCGACCGGAACACCGGCAGCGGCCCCTCCGGCGCAGGCTCAAGCTCAGGCGCGAGCCACAGGGCAATGCGGCGGCGGAGCGACATCATGCGACCTCCTGCGATTTGTGTGGGCGGGGGATGCCCGACGGCCAGGGCAGATCGGCGGGCCAGTGGTCAGAGAACCACTGAAGAACCCGGTGATAGGTTCTGATGGTGGTGCCTTTCCCGCCCCGCAGTCGCTCGAATAGCCGTGCGTGACCGACGATCCAGTTCGAGACCGTAGCCTCGCTGCGACCGACCTGCTCCGCGTAGCGGCTCGCGAGGACTATGAGATCATCCGTGTGCATATTGGCACTTTGCCCGCACACTTCACATCAGTCAATGCCTTTTTACACTTTCGGCAGCGCAGGCCACGGCTATGCAAGCTTTACGAATCGGTGCATATAAGCACCATGGACGCGGGGGATTTGCTGGATATCATCGAGGCGAGACGCCGAGAGCTTGGCTTGACCCAGGCCGACGTCGCACGCCGGGCTGGCCGTAAGTCCAGCACTGGCACCGCCCTCATCCAGAACGTGAAGCGAGGCAAGAGCCCGACACTACAAAACATCAGTGCCATATGCGACGCCCTCGACCTTGAACTTTACATCGGCCCCCGGCGTGGTCCGGCCCTCTCCCCGGAACAACAGGTCGACAAGCTCGCCATGGACGAGCTGCGCGCCGCCATGGCCAGCGCGATGGTTCCGCGCCTCGAAGTCACGGGCGTGGGTATCGAGGATCAGGGCTATGCCGCCATTCCGGTCTACGATGTCGACGCCGCCGCCGGAAACGGCTTTGTCCCCCTGTCCGAGGCCGCGCCAGGCAGCATCGCCTTCACCCGCGCCTGGCTCATGCGCCATGGCCTTGCCGCCGATCTCGCCGGTATCGTGCGCGTGCGCGGCGACAGCATGGCGCCCACAATTCCAGACGGGGCGCATGTGCTCGTCGATTTCCGCGCCCGCGCCGAGGCTCGCGCGTCGGGCGTCTGCATCCTGCGCCACGACGGCGCGATCCTGGTCAAGCGCCTGGTCTGGCCGCAACGCGACGGCGAAAGATGGGTTGCCCTCGTCTCCGACAACCCCGCGCACCTGCCTGTGTTCATCCGTGCCCCGGAACGCCCGGCCTTCGAGCCCCTTGCGCGTGTCCGTGCCGTTCTGTCACTTGTTTAGTACATGAAACCACGATCCGGCGGGTATCGTCGCCACCGTCACCGGCACCCTCCCGCGCTTCGGCTCGGTGCCGGGCTGAGCCTCGTCCGGAGCACCTCGCGTCGTCGATTTGGCGCCCGAAATCCTGTCCGTTGCGAATGATTCTCAACTTGGTGTAAGTCGTTGTTATCTAATGGGAACCATCGACAAGGCACCGGAGATAGTTTAACGGTCAAACTATCTGTTTCTGTCCGTTGTTGACCTTTTAACTCGGGCTTTTTTTGCCCCTTGGCGGCCTCTGCTACATACCAATGTTTTCAATGCCTTGAAGGCTTTCAGGCACCGTTAAAACGATCCTCGAAGGCATTAAAAGGATCCCCCTCTTTGTCGAAACCAAGTGTCAAAATCCGCCCTCTTTGTCGAAACCAAGTGTCAAATTCCCGCCGCCATAATCCACATCCCACACCGCCTAAACCCCTGCACCATCAACCATTTTCACCACTTCTCGCATCATCCCACCTCTTCCCACCAATGTCAGGACTAAGTGTCAAACAACACCGATCAGCGCTGCCTGCCCGCCGTAGGCGGCACGCAGCGCCTCGGGGGTGTAAGCCTCGGCCACCGGGCCCTGCGCGATGATGCGGGTGTTGAGCAATACCAGCCAGTCGAAGTAGTCGGCCACCGTCTGCAGGTCGTGATGCACCACCACCACGGTGCGCCCGGCGTCGCGCAGCCCCTTCAGGATCGCCACGATGGCGCGCTCGGTGGGCGCATCCACGCCCGCCATGGGCTCGTCGAGGAAGAAGATCTCGGGCTCCTGCACGAGCGCCCGCGCGAGGAAGACCCGCTGCTGCTGCCCGCCCGAGAGCGCGCCGATCTGCCGCCCGGCATAGTCCTGCATGCCGACCTCGGCCAGCGCCGCCTGCGCCTTCGCCCGTTCGGCGCGGCCGGGGCGGCGAAACCAGCCGAGCTGGCCGTAGAGCCCCATGGTCACCACGTCGATGACGGTGGTGGGGAAATCCCAGTCCACGCCAGATCGTTGCGGCACGTAGGCGATGCGCCGCCGCATGTCCGAGAGCGGCCGACCGAAGAGCCGCACATGGCCCGCGACCGGCTTCACCAGGCCCAGCACCGCCTTGAGCAGCGTCGATTTTCCCGCCCCGTTCGGCCCCACCACCGCCGCCATGACCCCGGGCGGGATATCGAGGTCGATGTCCCACAGCACCGGCGCGTCGTCGTAGCTGACCGTCAGGTCCTCGACATGCAGCGCGAATTGCGGCTCGTGCAGGCGGGCCGGATCGAGCGGTGTCATTCGAGCCCCCAGCGCGCCGCCCAGGGGGCCAGCGCCACGGGCCAGGCGGGCGGCGTGCCGCCGAGCGCCGTGACGATCGCCAGCGTGTTGGCGCGGATCATGCCGATGTAGCTGCCCTCGGGCGTGCCGGGCTCGCCCATCGCGTCGGAATAGAGCGTGCCGCCCACCCGCGCCGTGTGCCCCGCTGCCGCCGCCGCCTCCAGCACCGCGGCCACCGTGCGCGGGTTGATCGTGCTCTCCACGAAGACGGCCGGCACGCGCGCGGCGACCAGCGCATCGGCCACCGCGCGGATATCGGCGATCGAAGCCTCCGATTTGGTGGAGAGGCCCTGCACCGCCTCCAGCTTCAGCCCGTAGGCGCGCCCGTAATAGGCGAAGGCGTCATGCGCGGTGACCAGCACGCGCGATGCCTCGGGCAGTACGGCAGCGCAGTCCGGGCGCCGCCGCGCGGCCTCGGCGGCGATGACTGGCGCGATGCGCGCCCAGAGACCCGGGTCCATCCACAGATGCGGGTCCACGCCCTCCAGATCATCGACCGGGATCAGTGCCTCGGGCGGCATCGCTGCGGGCCCCACCGCCAGCACCGCGCGCTGCGCGGCCAGCCGCTCGAAGAGCTTTCCCATCTGCCCCTCGAGCCCGAAGCCCGTGTGCAGGATCAGCTCGGCCTGTTGCAGGCGGGCGATGTCGGAAGGAGTGGCCTCATAGAGATGCGGATCGAGCCCCGGCCCGATCAGTGCCTCGGCGGCGAGGCATTCCCCGCCCAGTTCGGCGGTGACATCGGCAATCATCCCCGTGGTAGCGAGCACCCGGAGGGGTGCCTCGGCGCGCGCCGCCGGAGCAGCCAGCGCCAGCCCCGCCGCAACCAGTATCGCTCCCGTCCAGCCCGTCGCCCGACTCATCCGGCCCTCCTGCCCGCCGATTACAGCCCGGAGATAGTGCAACTGCAAACTATTCGCAATAGAGGGTTTCCCCTAGTTCCCCACCTCACCGGCCTTCTCGGCCAGTGCCAGGACCGCGGGGCCGAGCGCCTCGACGATCAGCGCCACGCCCTCGCCCGAAGGGTGAAGCCCGTCAGGCTGCATCAGGCGGCCCATGGCGCCGGGGTTTCCCGCCTCGGCGCGCAGCGGCGCCAGCATGTCGGGCACGAGCCCCGCGCCGAACTCGTCGGCGAGATCGGGGAAGATCGCCTCGAAGTCGGCCTTGAAGCCGGGACCGTAATTGCCCGGTGCGGCCATGCCTACCAGCAGGACAGGCACATCACGCGCATCTGCGGCGGCGAGAATGGCGTGCAGGTTGGCGCGTGTCTCGGCCGGGTCGAACCCGCGCAGCAGGTCGTTGCCGCCAAGCGCCACCACCAGCGCATCCGCGCCACCGTCGAGGGTCCATGCCACCCGCGCGGCGCCGCCTGCCGTTGTGTCGCCGGATACACCGGCATTGACGAGCACGACCCCGGCCTCGCGCGCGTCGAGCCAGCGCTGAAGCTGCGCCACCAGCCCCGCCTCGGGCAGGAGCCCGTAGCCCTGCGTCAGGCTGTCGCCCAGCATCGCCACGCGCAGGGGTTCGGCAGACGCCCCGCCCGGCAGTACCAGCGCCAGCGCCAGAGCCGCCGCCTTTACCTTGCGCGCCCACGCCCCATATGCGACCCGTGGCAGAGGGCGGCAGGCTGGCAGGATGCGCGAGACAATCCTTTCACTGAGCGATGTGCGGCTGACGCTCGACGGCAACGCCGGGCCGGTCGAGGTGCTGCGCGGCATCACGCTCGAAGTGGCGCGCGGCGAGACG
>PHEG01000161.1 GCA_002842835.1 Alphaproteobacteria bacterium HGW-Alphaproteobacteria-2
ACCGGGCGCTGGCGCTGGGGCGGGCGGCGGGGGCGCGGCCCCTCGTGGTGAACACGCATTATCTGGCCGGGCAGGTGGCGGCGCATCTGGCGGGCGCCGAAGATGTGACGATCAGCCACGAGCCCGAGATCCTGGAGACCGGGGGCGGGCTGCGCGCGGCGCTGCCGCGCTTGGGCCCCGGACCGGTGGCCACGCTCAACCCTGATGGCGTCTGGACCGGGCCGAACCCGCTCTCTACCCTCGACTCCGCCTGGGACGCAGAACGGATGGAGGCGCTTTTGCTGCTCGCCCCGCACGCCGCCACCCGCGCCCACGCCGGGCCGGGGGATTTCGCGCTGGCAGCAGACGGGCGCATCGCCCGGGCGCGGGGCGCGCCCGGGGCGCTCGTCTATACCGGCGCGCAGATCCTGCGCACGGAGGGGTTGGCGGAGATCGCCGAGCGGGCCTTCTCGCTCAACCGGCTGTGGGACGCGATGGCGGCGCGCGGCGGGCTTTACGGGGTGCTGCACCCAGGGCACTGGGCCGATGCGGGCACGCCCGAAGGGCTGGCTGCCACCGAGGCACTGCTGGCGGGAGCGCCGGGCAATGGCTGAACCGCGCCTCTTCGCGCTGCCGCCGGGGGCCGATTACGCCCGCGCGCTCATCGTCGGGCTCGAGGCGAGGCTGGGCGCTGGTCCCGAGGAGCTGGCGCGGACCACCATCTTCGTCAACACCGAGCGTTTACGGCGGCGGCTGACAGACATCTGGGCCGAGGGGCCGCCGCGGCTGCTGCCGCGCATTCGCACCGTGGCGGAACTGGCGGACGACCTGCTGCTCTCCGAGGCGCCGCTGCCCGCGCCCGCGCTGGCCCGGCGGCTGGAACTGGCGGCGGCGGTCGCGGCGCTGATCGAGCGTCAGCCCGATCTGGCGCCGCGCGCCGCCCTCTTCGATCTGGCGGCAAGCCTTGCGGGGCTGATCGGAGAGATGGAAGAGGAGGGCGTCACGCCCGACGATCTGGCATTACTCGACGTCTCGGAGCATTCCGCACACTGGGCGCGCAGCCTCGTGTTCCTCGAAGCCATCGCGCGCTTCTGGGCCCCCGACTTGCCCCCGGGGCCGGAGGCGCGGAGGCGCGCGGCTGTCGATCGGTTGGCCGCGGACTGGGCGACGGCGGAACCCGGGGGGCCGGTGGTGGTGGCGGGCTCGACCGGCTCGCGCGGGACGACGCGACGGCTGATCGGGGCAGTGGCGCGGCTCGGACAGGGCTTTGTCGTGCTTCCGGGCTTCGATTTCTCGACACCGGGCGACGCCTGGGAGGCGCTGGGCGGTGCAGCGGAAGGGGCCGAGGATCACCCGCAATACCGTTTCCTGCGGCTCTGTGCCGATCTGGGACTCAGCCCGGATGCCGTGAAGCCATGGGCACAGGATGTCCCCGCATTGCCACCCGCGCCCGAACGCAATCGACTTGTCTCGCTGGCGCTCAGGCCCGCGCCGGTGACCGACCGCTGGCTGGCCGAAGGGCCGGGGCTGGTGCCCGAACTGGCAGAGGCCACGGCCGGGCTGACACTGATCGAGGCGCCCGGGCCACGCGCCGAAGCACTGGCCATCGCGCTCCGTCTGCGGCAGGCGGCGGAGGAAGAGCGCACGGCGGCGCTGGTTACGCCGGACCGGGTGCTGGCCCGGCGGGTCACGGCGGCGCTCGCACGCTGGGGCATCCGCCCCGATGACAGTGCGGGCGCTCCGCTGCACCTGTCGCCTCCCGGACGACTCCTGCGGCTTGTGGCGCGGGCGCTCGGCACGCGGCCCGGTCCGGCGGAACTGGTGGCCCTCGCCACGCATCCGCTGGTGGCAGTGGGGGCGGGGCGCGGCGCGCACCTGCGCAATCTGCGCGCGCTGGAACTGGCGCACCTGCGCGGCGGACCGCCCTTCATCGGGGCGCCGGAATTGCTGCGCTGGACGGTCGGCGGCCCGGCCGCGGACTGGGGCGTGTGGCTCGCCGGCATCGTGGCACGGCTCGCTGCTGCGAGGGAAGCGCCGCTCGCGGCTCTCGCAACCGAGCACCGCGCGCTGGCCGAGGCGCTGGCCGCCGGGCCGGGCGGCGCGGGCAGCGGTGCGCTCTGGGAGGCAGAGGCCGGAGAGGCGGCGCTGCTCGCAATGGAGGAACTGGCCGTGGCGGCGCCTGCACTGGCGCTGCCCGTCGCGCCGCCGGATTACGCGCGGCTCCTCGACAGCCACCTCGCCGCGCGCGAGGTGCGCGAGCCGGTGGCGTCGCATCCGCGCATCCTGATCTGGGGCACGCTCGAAGCGCGGGTGCAGGCCGCCGACATGACAATCCTTGCGGGGCTAAACGAGGGCACCTGGCCCGAGACGCCGGCACCCGACCCCTGGCTCAGCCGCGCGATGCGCGCCGCCGCGGGCCTCACCCTTCCCGAGCGGCGCATCGGGCTTGCTGCGCATGACTTCCAGCAGGCCATGGGCGCGGGCGAGGTGGTGCTCTCGCGCGCGCTGCGCGACGACGAGGCCCCCACGGTGCCCGCGCGCTGGCTCAACCGGCTGACCAACCTCCTGGGCGGGCTGGGACCCGGGGGGCAGGCTGCCCTCATGGCGATGCGCGCGCGCGGCGAGGCCCTGCTTGCTTTCTCCCATGCGCTGGAAGCGCCTCCGGCCACGCTGCCACGTGCCCCGCGCCCGGCGCCGCGCCCGCCGGTGGCAGCGCGGCCCACGCGGCTGTCGGTGACCGAGATCCAGACCCTGCGCCGCGATCCCTACGCGATCTACGCGCGCCGCGTGCTGCGCCTCGCGCCGCTCGATCCGCTGCATGTGGCACCCGATGCGCGGCTGCGCGGCACGCTCCTGCACCGCATCCTCGAGCGCTTCGGCGAGGCCACAGACGCGGAACTGCCGCCCGACGCCGAATCCCTACTCCGCGCCATCGCCGAGGAGGTGCTGGCGGCCGAGGCGCCCTGGCCTGCCGCGCGGCGGCTCTGGGAAGGAAGGGTAGCGCGTTTTGCCCGCTGGTTCGTCGAGACCGAGGCGGCGCGCCGCGCGGAGGCACGGCCACTGGCCCGCGAGTGCAAGGGGGAATGGCCTGTGCCCGGAACCGGCGTCTTCCTCACCGCCAAGGCGGATCGCGTGGATGCGCGCGCGGATGGCAGTCTCGTTCTCTACGATTACAAGACCGGCAGTCTTCCGACCCAGAAGCAGGTGGACCACTTCGACCGGCAGTTGCCGCTGATGGGCGCGATGCTGGAAGCGGGTGCCTTTGCCGGACTCGCACCTGCACCCGTGGCCGGGCTTCGATATGTCGGGCTCGGCGGCACGCCTGCACAGGTGGAGCGGATGGCGGACGGGCTGATCGCCGAGACCGGTGACGGGCTGGCAAGGCTTATGGCCGCCTGGGCGCGGCACGAGACCGGCTACACCGCCCGCGCCGCGGTGGAGCGCCGCGACTACTCGGGTGACTACGACCACCTCGCGCGGCACGGCGAGTGGGACGACACCGACCCACCCGCACCCGAAGACGTGGGGGATACGCCGTGACCCTGCCCAACGATGCCAGTCGCGACCAGGTACGCGCCGCCGACCCTGACGTTTCGGTCTGGGTCACGGCCAATGCGGGCTCCGGCAAGACCAAGGTGCTGACCGACCGGGTGGCGCGGCTTCTGCTGGCGGGCACGCCGCCCGCGCGCATCCTCTGCCTCACCTACACCCGCGCAGCCGCCGCCGAGATGCAACTGCGCCTCTTCGAGCGGCTGGGCGAATGGGCAATGCTGGCGGACGGGGCACTCTCGCAGCGGCTGGTGGAGATGGGGCTCGAGCCCGGTGCGATCGATGCCGAGGCGCGCGCGCGGGCGCGGCGGCTCTTCGCGCGGGCCCTGGAGACGCCGGGCGGGCTCAAGATCCAGACGATCCACAGCTTCTGCGCCGCGCTTCTGCGCCGCTTCCCGAGGACGCGGTGATCGAGGAGATGGCCGAGGCCGAACCGGCGGCGTTCGACGCGCTGGCCGCGCATCTCTCCGGCGACGATCTGGCGCCTCTGGTGACGGAGATCCTGCGCGAGCGCAGCGCGCTTGCCGCGCCGGCTGCGGCGGCAGAGGTCTTCGCCACGCTCGGCCTGCCGGACGGATACGATGCCACGGCGCTGATCGGAGAAGTATTCACCGGCGGCGAGGCACAGATGCTCGGGCAGGCCATCGCTGCGATGCGGGCGAGCAACAGCGAAACGGACCAGAAGAAGGCGAAGAAGCTCGCCGCACTCGGCCTCGCCATGCCTGACGTGGCGGCGCTCGAAGTGCTCGAAGTGCTTGAAGACGTGTTCCTCTACGGCGCGAAGGCCAAGGCCGGACCGTTCGCGGCCAAGATCGACGTTTTTCCCACCAGGGCCACGCGCGCCCGCGACACCGGCTGGCTCGCCCCGCTCGAGGCACTCATGCGCCGGGTCGAGGCCGCACGCCCCCGCCGCCTCGCGCTCGCCGCCGCCAAACGCACGCTGGCACTCCACCGTTTCGCCGCCCCCTTCCTCGCCCGCTACGAGGCGCACAAGGCCGCGCGCGGCGCGCTTGATTTCGACGATCTGGTTGAGCGCGCGCGGGCGCTGGTCGAGGACGTCGCCACGGCGCAATGGGTGCTCTGGAAGCTCGATGGCGGCATCGAGCATATCCTCGTGGACGAGGCGCAGGACACGAGCCCGGGGCAATGGAGGCTGATCCGTCGGCTCTCCGAGGCCTTCACCGCCGCCGCACCGCGCGCGCCGCGCACAGTCTTCGTGGTGGGCGACGAGAAGCAGTCGATCTATTCCTTCCAGGGGGCGGATCCGGCAGCCTTCGCCGCCATGCGCGCGACCTTCGCCGAAAATCTCTCCAATGGCCCAGCGCCGCTGATTGCGGTGCCGCTCCATTATTCCTTCCGCTCCGCCGAGGCGGTGCTGCGCGTGGTCGATGCCACCTTCACCGGCCCTGCGGCACACGGCGTGGGAGCGGAG